>NZ_JBEPBF010000029.1:0-87215 GCF_040298985.1 Streptomyces sp. NPDC001093
CACGGCCGTCTACGTCATCCCCAAGGCCACCCTGGAGTCGGCGGCAGGCAGTTCCATCACCGAGTTCGACTGGAAAGTCCGGGCCACCGACTTCCACCGCACCGGCGCCTGGTCGGCCATCTGCCACTTCTCCTTCGACCCGACGCGCCCCGGCACGCCCGTCATCGCCCAACCGGCGGCGTCCACCGTCGGACAGCCGCTGAACATCGCCGTCACCGCGCCCAGTGGTGGGACCGTACCGAGCAGCTACCGATATCAGCTCAACACAGGTGCCCCAGCCACCGTCACCGCTGACGCCTCCGGCAACGCCACCATCACGGTCACCCCGACCAGCCGCACCAATACCCTGTCGGTCACCAGCCTGTCCGCGGGAGGCAACTTCGGCGGGACGGCGACCATTGCCTTCAACTCCGCCGCGCCGACGACCCATCAGGCCGACGGCGACCTGACCGGCGACGGCATCCCCGACCTGCTCACCGTCGGCGCCCAGAACGGACTTCCCTCAGGTCTGTGGCTGGCCCCCGGTACCGGTGATGGACACGTCAGCACCGCGCCGACGGACATCGGCGTCAACGGCAACGGCTTCAACGCCAACGGCTCGCCGTCGGACTTCGACGGCTCGGCGGTCGTCGCCGGACGGTTCACCGGCGGCACCGAACAGGACGTGCTGGTCTACTACCCCAGCGGCAACGACGCGGGCGGCGGCGCGATCATCAAGGGCAACGGAGACGGCGCGCCGCTCAACCCGGTCAGCGGGAACACTGTCAGCATCCCGGCCGGGGCGTTCCAGGACATCAACGGCAACAACCCCGTCCAGCTCTCCAACGCCGGAAACACCTCCGGCGGCAACACCGGGTTCCCCGACCTCATCGGTGTCTCCGGCGACAGCGTCAACGGTTACGCCCTCAACCTCTACCCGAGCAGCGCCGGCGCCGGCAACTACCAGTTCCCCGTCGCGCTCAACGCCGGCACACCCGACGGAACCGCGGACTGGAACAACTGGACTGTCGCCACCACGCAGCTGCCCACCACGGACGGCGGAAGCAGCACCGCGATGTTCCTGTGGAAGAAGTCCACCGGCGAACTCGACCTGTGGAAGAACCTGGCCGCCGACCCCAGCACCGGCAACCTCACCTACACCGCCTACCCGGTCGCCACCGGGTGGAACACCAGAGCCGCACTGACCCTGCAGGCCGCCGACGCCAACCGCGACGGCATCCCCGACCTGTGGGCTGTCTCCGCAGGCGGGACGGTCACGGCCAACCTGTTCACCAACCTGTCCACCACCACCCCGGCCACCCTGTCCCGGATCACTGAGACCCTCGCCACCAACTGACGAATGATGAAGGGCGTCTCGACCACCCAGGACACTGCTCCCTCTGCGTGGACCTGAACGCCTGCCTTCAAGGCCTCTTGGTAGCCGGATGAGCCATACCAATCCGGGTGCCAAGAGGCCCTGCTGGCCTTCCCGGTCGGCCTCCTGAACAGCCAAGTAATTACCGCATCAACAGGGGTTGACCGAGCTCAAGGAGGGGGCCGCGT
The DNA here is from genome assembly GCF_040298985.1 of Streptomyces sp. NPDC001093. Taxonomy (NCBI): domain Bacteria; kingdom Bacillati; phylum Actinomycetota; class Actinomycetes; order Kitasatosporales; family Streptomycetaceae; genus Streptomyces; species Streptomyces sp. NPDC001093. The sequence goes on from NZ_JBEPBF010000029.1 coordinate 1,543, forward strand.
GCCAGACCACTGGATGTCGGACCACCGCCCTCGACAGGAGCTGGGCCAAGGGGTCATCGGGACCGGCGGTGGCAAGGAAGCAGGTGACCGGGCAGCAGGCGGAGCGCGAGGACGGCGGCGACGAGGTAGAGCAGTGCCGAGCCCAGCGCGACGGTGTGGAAGCCGTGTACGAAGTGCGCGCCGCTGCCGGGCCGGCCGGCGACGGCACCGGCCACCGCGATGCCGATCGCACCGCCGGCCTGGCGCGCGGTGTTGTTGATGGCCGAGGCGAGTCCGGAGCGTTCGCCGGGCACGGCGGTGATGGCAGCGGCGACGACGGCGGGGGTCAGCAGGCCCAGTCCGACGCCCCACAGCAGGAACGCGGGCAGCATGGTGCCGTAGCCCGACGACGGCGTCACCCGGGTCAGCAGTGCCAGCCCCGCCGCGGCGAGGAGCAGCCCGGCACCGGCCGGCAGGCGGGCCCCGGTCCAGCCGGTCAGCCGCCCGCCGAACGGCGCCAGCACGGCCGGCGGCGCGAACAGTGGGACGATCGCCAGCCCCGCTTCGAGCGGTGGGCGATGCTGGAGGGACTGCAGGAACAGCATCAGGACGAACAGCGTGCCGAGGGTGCACAGGTTCATCGTCCCGGCCGCCGTGTTCGCCACGCTGAATCCCGCGCGCCGGAACAGTCCGAGCGGCAGCATGGCCCGATCCCCGCGGCGCCGCTCGACGAGGACCAGCGCGACGAGCGCCGCCAGGGCCACGACCACGGTCGCGACGACCGGCGCGGACCCGGCGCCGGAGCGCCCGCCCTGGATGAACGCGAACGTCGTCGCCAGCAACAGCAGGCTCCCCACCAGCAACCCGGGCAGATCCAGACCCCTGGTCTGCGGCTCCCTGCACTCTCGGACGATCGCCCCGGCCCAGACCAGGGCCGGCAGCACGATCGGCACGTTGAGGAGGAAGATCGCACGCCAGCCGAAGGCGTCGACCAGCGCCCCGCCCAGCAGCGGCCCCGCGGGCAGGGCGAGGCTGCCGATGCCCGCCCACACGCCGATCGCCCTCGCCTGCCCGGCCCCCTCGGGGAAGGCGTCACTGATGATCGCCAATGTTCCGGGCAGCAGCAGGGCGGCTCCGATTCCCTGCACGACGCGGGCGGCGACCAGCACCGCGGCACCGGGGGCCAGGCCGCAGGCGAGCGAGCCCGCCCCGAAGACGATCAGCCCGATCAGCACGATCCGTTTGTGGCCGTGCAGATCGCCCAGCGTGCCGGCGGTGAGCATCAGCGACGCCAGCGCCAGCGCATAGCCGTCGACCACCCACTGCAGGCCGCTCACGTCGGCGCCGAGCCCGGAACCGATCCGTGGCAGCGCGACGTTGACGATCGTCACGTCGAGCAGCACCAGAAAGTAGCCGACGCACATCACGACCAGTACGGTGCGCGGCGAGCCGGCCTTCCCGGCCCGGGGCACCGTACGCCGCAACACACTCACAGCGGCACCGGCCACCCCGGCTGCGTACCCCCCGGAAGACGCAGCCATTCCCTCCTCGGCTCCGGTCAGCAGGAGAGGAGCCGGTCGTCCCGGCGAAGGTTCGCCCCGCCCCGGAGCAGTGCGTTCTCCATGACCACCGCATCCCGGCCGGTGCGCACCGCGCCGTCCTCGGCGGATGCAGCCAGCCCAGTACTCGCCGGCCGGGCGGGATGCCGAATCCGTACCACGCCAGTCCGGCGAGGAGCGACACCACCGCGGCCGAGGCGATGACCACCGTGTACGTCTGTCGCACCTGCCCGCGGTGGCCGCCGCGACGCAGCAGGTACAGGCATCCGATCGCCGGCCGGACGGGGCATGACGATTCGCTCCCCTCGTACGCATCCACACTGTTCGGCTCGGACCGCTCGAGTGCGCCGCCTGCCCCCGCCGCCGTCGCGGTCGGCAGGGGCCGTGAGACACGCGGGCTGTCGGACGCCGGCCTTCACGTGTCATCGTGGCGGTCATGGCGATCGACGTAGACGTGGCCGTCCTGGTCGGGCTGCAGGCTTCCGGAAAGTCCACCTTCTACACGCGGTGCCTGTCCGGTCAGTACGCGCTGGTCAGCAAGGACCTGTTTCCGCGGGGCGCCAAGAACAAGCAGCGGAGGCAGATGCGACTGGTGGAGGAGCATCTGGTGGCGGGGCGGCCGGTGGCGGTCGACAACACCAACCCCTCGCCGCAGGAGTGGGGCCCGCTGGTGGAGCTGGCCCACACGCACGGGGCGACGGTCACGGCCTACTGGTTCCCTCCGGACGCGGCCGGCTCGCTGCGACGCAACGCCGCACGCGAGGGCCGTGACCGTGTCCCGGACGTCGGCGTTCTCACCACACTGAAGCGGCTGCGCAAGCCATCGCCGGCGGACGGATTCGACGAGGTCCGGGAGGTGCGGTTCGACGGGCGGGGAGGCTTCGACGTACGGGGATGAGGTCGCCGCTCCTGGGGATCTCCGGCGAGCAGTCCACGAAGAACGGGCCGACGACGTCGGAGAACGGCACGAACTCCTGCCGGCGGTCGGTGGTGATACGACCGGCCCGGTGAGGAGTCGATCGCCCGCCGCCATTCGGCCTCGGGCGGCCTGACCTCGCGGACGAACGCGTGCAGATGCGGGACCAGGGCCTGTATCAGCTCCCCGAGCCGGGGATCCGGGCGCGGCGACGGCGGCAGCCGCCGGGCGAGCCGGGCCGGGCCGGGCGGCGACGGGGTGGGCGAACGCGTCCGCGACGGCAGTCCGGGCCCGCGCCGCCCTACGCGCGGCCGTGGCGGCTGCCTGGCGGTTGCGTCATCGCTCCGGCGACTGCGGTCGACGCCGCGCGCCGGGCGAGGAAGCCAGGGGGCACGCCGTGCCGACCACGGCGTACGCGCGTTCTCCACCACGACACCACCCTCCAGACCGGTATCGACGGCGCAGCCACGGTGGCGGGAGGGAATCAGAGGGGCGCGTGCAGCGTTTTGGGGGAACACGGGGAATAGATAGAAGCACCTCGGGGCGTAGGTCGGGAGGTGAGCGGGTACGGGCACTCCCTTCAGCACCCAACTGTCGGTGCCGGGCCTGTCGCCGGTGCGCGGTCTCGGCGCCGAGGCCGGCCGGGCGGCCGTACGCCTGGTCAGGCTCCCGGTCGATATCGCCGTGGAGGGCGTGGAGCAGCTGACCGGATGGATCGGTCACGCCCGGCCCGCGCGGCCGACGGAGTGGAGCAGGCCACCGTCGGCCGACGCGACGGTCCCGGTGCTCCTGGTCCACGGCCTGGCCGACCGGGAGTGGGTCACGTCCTCCCTGCGGCGTGGCCTGGACGGCTGCGGCGCGGGTCCCTTCGTCACCGTCAGCTACAACGCGCTCAGCCCGGACATCCGCACGGCGGCCAGGGTTCTCGGCGACCAGGTGGAGACGGTCCACGCCTGCGGTGGGGCCCGGCCCGTGGTCCTGATCGGATACAGCCTGGGCGGGTTGATCGCGCGCTACTACGTGCAGCGCCTCGGCGGGGACCGGTGTGTCCCCCTGCTCATCACACTGGCGACCCCGCACGCGGGGACCGCGACGGCACTGCTGGCTCCGCCCCATCCGCTGCTGCGCCAGCTGCGGCCGGGCAGCGATGTGCTGACAGAGCTCGCCGGGCCCGCCACCGGTTGCCGGACCCGGTTCGTGGCCTTCTACAGCGACCTGGACGAGGCCGTCGTACCGGCCGCCAGGGGCCGCATCGACCATCCCCACCTCAAGGCCCGCAACGTGCTCGTGCCCGGTGTCGGACATCTGACCCTGCCGCTGCACCAGCCGGTCATCGATCAGATGCGCTCCCTGCTGACCGCCGCCGGCCAGGCCGTGGCCGCCGCATGATCTCCGCCTCGCCCGTGACATCGGCTCCGCCCGCCCGTGACATCGACGACGAATCGGAGGACGCTGGGACGTAGGGGGTAGGAAAGAACGTAGCCGGTAAGAACGTCAGCACCTGTGCGGACCGACACCATGGCCTCTTCACCCAGCCCCAGTGGCGCGACCATGCGCCCCTATCGCCCCGAGGACGAGCCAGGGGTGCAGGAGCTGATCGATGCGGACCGCCTGCCGGGGCAGCAGCGCTGCACGCCGGAGCAGCTGGCCGCCGCGCGGAGCCGTCCGCTCGCCCTGGCCGGCTGGGCCACGTCGGCCCGGCCGGGTATCGGCGTCCTCGCCGACGCCGACGAGCGCCCCCGCGGCGTCGTCGCGTACGTGTCCTGGACGGATGCCCGCACCGGCGTGATCTGCTGGGCCTACGGCCGCGAGGATCCGCCCGTGCTGCGTGCCCTCCTCGGTCACGCATGCGCCGAACTCGCCCACTGCCCGAAGATCGACGCGTTCGTCGGCGCCCCGCCGGGGCCACTGGGGCCGGGCGGCCTGCCCCGTGTCCGTCGCGCCGTGACCCATGACGCTCTGGTGGAGGCCGGATTCACCGGCCGTTGCCAGGGTGCCTACCTGTACTGCGCGCTACCGGGCGAGCCGTCGCCCGCCAAGCTGGTCGCCGACGTCTTTCCCTGCGAAGTCCCTCCCGGGCACCGGCTGATCGTCCGTGACGGGGCCGAGCCGGTCGCGGAGGCGGTGGTCGGTGCCGGACCCGGCCGCACCGCCACCGTGTACTGGATCGAGACCCGTCACACCCACCGTCGCCGGGGCCTTGGCCGCAAGCTGCTCGGCCAGGCCCTGGCCCTGCTGGCCGAACAGGGTGCCTGCGAGGTCGCCCTCGTCATCGACGACATCCCGGACCGTACCCCGGAGGGCGAGGCCGCCGCCCGGCTCTTCGGCTCCTTCGGCTTCACCCTTGTCGACCGGTTGTGGACCTACCGGCGGCAGCACCCCCGAGCCCCGCGGCCGACCGTGTGAGTCCGGCGGCGCGACCGCGGGGCCGTCCAGCGGGGCAGCGCGAGCCGCACCAATCAGGCGGGCACTCGCTCGGCGGCCTTCTCCGCGGCCTTGAGGACCGTGGAACGTGCCTGATGGCGCCGCTCGTACTCCAGAACCCGCCGGCAGTGCCTGGGTTCGGCGTCATTGAGCCGCTTGACGACCTCCTCCGCGGTCATGCTGTCGTAACCGGGCCAGGGCACCGGCCCGAGCAGGGCGGCGATCCGGCTCAGGACAGCCGGGCGGCCCGCGTGGGAACGCTCGTAGGCGCCGACCATGGCCAGGTCCGTCTGCGCCAGGTGCGGCAGCCGGTCGATGATCATCCTGGTGCTGAGCCTGCGGTAGTCCGGGATCGGCAGCTCGACCTCGCTGATGAGGGCTCCCCGCGGGGCGCCCTGGAGCCGGTCCGCACCCGGCATGCGCTCAGCCGTCTCCCGCAGCCAACTGCTCCACTCCCGCACCGCCAGGGCCGCACCGCCCACACCCGATCCGTCCGTGGTCTCGCTGGCCGCCACCGCGGCTTCGGCGTGCTGCTCGAGAGCGTCGGCGAGCTCCTCCAGCGCCTCCTCGTCGTCATGGCGGATGGAGCCGAGCAGCTCGGTGGTGACGCCGTCCCCGGACTCCTGGGCGATGCGTTCGGCGGCCCGGCAGACGGCCAGGGCCAGTGCGGTGACGGCGTACTCGTCCTCGGCGTTCTTCAGCAGCCGCAGCTGGGTGGCCGTTCCCCGGCCCCGGAACACGGCGGCCGGAACCGACATCGCCATCTCGAGGGGCAGCCGGGCCGCATGCCCGGTGAGCTGCCAGGCGCCTCCGAGGACGCTCTGCATCATCCCGCGGGGGTGCAACGTGTCCAGGCGTTCGTCGATGCGGTAGACGTGGCCGCGGGCGTCGCCGAGGCGGCGCTCCAGGACATCCCGGTGTTCACCGGGGGGCGTGACGGCGAGGTGGGCCTTGAAGCGGTCGGCGAGCGCCGCCTTGGTCTCACGGACCTCGCGCAGCGCCGGAACGAGCAAGTCTGTGGCTACGGACATCAAGGTTCCTTCGGGTGCTCGGTGCTCGGGAGGAATCGGCCGGAAACCGGCCCCGCCCCCACCGTGCCCCGAACCCGCCACTCCCGCATCCTCCGCTCCGGCGTACGGGAGCGGGCACAAGCGGGGGCCGGTTCCTGGACTTGGCGCCAAGGCCTAGGTCCTGGCGGTGCTGCGACCGGGGAAGGCGGTGGCACCGCGTGCCCTGCGCCGGTGTCGGTGCGCTGAGCCATCCGGGGCTCGTCGGCTACGTGGTGATCCCCTCGCGGCCCGCTCCGCCGCTCGGCGCTGCCGTCCCGTCGCTCTTGCGTGCCGTGTACTGCTGGTAGAGCCGTTGGATGTCGTGTGCGGTGATGATGCCGTCCAGGCGGGAGCCGTCCATGACCAGGACGGGCAGCCCGCCGTCGGTGCCGAGCCGTGCCAGGACTGCGGTGAGCTGCTCGTCCGGTGCGGCGATGGTGCACTGGGAGACGGGTGTCGCGAGGTCCCGTACGGGACGCGCCTGCTGCTCGCCGGACGGACCGACGATCAGCCGGCGCAGCTGTACGACCCCGCTCGGCCGGCCTTCGAAGTCCAGCAGCGGCAGCACCGAATGCCGTGTCCGGGCGGCCACGTCGGAAAGGAAACGGTCCACGGTCAGCCAGTCGGGGCCGGTGTCCACCGGACTGGTCATCGCGTCGGCCACCCGCACCCCGCGCACGGCCAGGGCCAGCTGCGCCCACCGGCGTTCGGCCGCGGCGGCGCCCGCCACGAACAGCGCGACGACCATCAGCCACAGTCCGCCCGTCATACCCCTGGCGAACGCGAGCCAGCCCACCACGGCCAGAGCCATGCCGATGATCTGTCCGGTGCGCCCGGCCGCGCGCTGGGCCCGTTCGCGGTCGCCGGTGCGCCACCACAGCGCGGCCTGGAGCACCCGGCCTCCGTCGAGCGGAGCGGCGGGCAGCAGGTTGAAGACACCCAGCAGCAGGTTGGTGCCGCCGAGCCAGCCCAGTACGACGACGGGGAGTCGCCAGTCGAGTGTCGCGTGGACCCCTGCCGCGGCGCCGACCGCGGCCCCGCCGAGCAGCAGGCTGGCGAGCGGCCCACTGACGGCGACCGCGAACGTCGTCCGCGCCGTGGCGGGCCGGTCCATCCGGGTCACTCCGCCCAGTGCCCACAGCGTCATGTCCTGCACCGGCACCCCGGCCCGCAGGGCCATGAGCGCGTGTGCCGTCTCATGCATCACCAGGCTGGCGAGCAGCAGGAGAGCGCCGGCAACCCCGGCCGTCGCGTACGCGAGGGACGACAGACCGGGTGCGTACGCGGGCAGCGTCCGGTCGGCCAGACCGTACGCGAAGAGCAGCATGACCAACGGCACGCTCCAGTGCGCGCGCACCGTCACACTCCGCACACTTCCGATCCTGATCGAACCCTTCATCGCCCATCTCACCACCGACGGAGTGACGCACACGGCCCCACGCCGTGGAGCGTCCCCCTCCATGCTCCATCGGGTACCCGTCGACCGGAAACGCCCCCACCTGGCGCCGCGTGTGCTCGTCCGGGACGGCGAGCCCGGCGACGAGGGCCCGAGGTGACCTGACCGGTCCCCGATAAAATGGACGAGTCGAGAACGTCCGCTCCGCAGCAGGGCGCGAAGTCGCCCGTCCGCTCGAGGCCGGGGCGGCCGACCTGGGGAAAGGGCAGCGCGATGGCCAGACAGATCGCCTATCGCAGAGTCTACGAGGAGACCTCACCGCAGGACGGGAAGCGCGTGCTCGTCGACCGGGTCTGGCCACGGGGCATGCGCAAGGAGGACGCGCATCTGCACGAGTGGCTCCGTGACGTCGCCCCGTCGAGCGACCTGCGCAAGTGGTACGGCCACGAGCCCAGCCGCTTCACCGAGTTCCGCCGCCGCTATCTGGCAGAGCTGCGCGACACGGAGCACCGCGAGGCGGCCGAACATCTGCGCGACCTGGCAGCACACGACAGGCTCATGCTGCTGACCGCCACCAAGGACGTGGACCACAGCCAGGCCGCTGTCCTGGCGGAGTGGCTGACCGGGAAACGGTAAGGGCGGTTTGGCCCCTTTTGTGGCGCTCACCGGTGGGCCGCTCTCCGGCGAGGCCGGGACCGGTGGCCCCTCATCCGCCGCCGTCTCCCGGCGCAGCATGGAGCGTGCATCCTCCCACCGGGCGAGAGACGGGCTGACCATGTACCCGAACGACGGTTTCCGCGAATTCGGTCGTGGAGAGTGCCTGCGCCTGCTGGCGACGGCTCCTGTCGGCCGTATCGTCCACACGCGCAAGGCGCTGCCCGCCGTCCTGCCGGTCAATTTCCGTCTGGACCACGACGGCGCCGTCGTGCTGCGCACCGCGGCGGCCTCGGAACTGGCCCGCGCGGTCGACGGCGCGGTCGTGGCCTTCGAAGCGGACGCGGTCGATGCGGTCGCGCAGGCCGGCTGGAGCGTCGTCGTCACAGGTCGCGCCGAGGTCGTGACCGACGAGGCCGAGCTGAGACGCCTGGACCGTATCGGCCTGTGTTCCTGGGTGCCCTCACCCGAGGAGGTGTACGTGCGCATCGAGCCCGAACTGGTCAGCGGGCGGGAACTCCTCGCCGGCCACACGATGTACGGCGTGCACCTCTCCGCGTGACTGCGGTGCGCAGCTGCAACGGAGGCGATCAGGCGACCGTGGTCAGGCGGATCCGGACTCCTCGGCCGCGGTGAGCCTGGCACCGGTGATCAGATCGGGGTGGATACGCACCGCGTAGTCCATGGTCCGGTTCACCCACGGCTGCAGCAACGCCTGGTAGCGGGCCAGTTCCCCGGGATCGGTCACGAGGTGGGCATACCCGGTGACGACCACGCTCCACCCCAGATGGGTGTGCGGGTCGATGGCGTCGGCCTCGTAGGCGACGACGACGCCCGGTGCACCGGCCTGACGGGTGCGTGAGGTCAGGGCCGCACCCTCATGGGTGCGGATGACGATGTCGCCGTCGTCCAGGACGTGGTTGACCGGGCGGACGGTGGGCAGTGCCTGGCGGGTGAAGACGATCCGGCCGAGGGAGACACTCCCCAGCAGCCGCAGTGCCTCGTCGCTGTCGAGCTCGACGCTGCGGCGCGGCCCCGGGGGAACGGTCTGGACGTTGTCGATGGTCATGGCGGGCTTCCGTACGGACTCGCTGCTCACTGCGCTGTGTCTCCGGCCGACGTGGCGGGGTTTCCACGCGCCCTGCCGCCGTTGGGACGAGCGATGTACCGGTACGGCATGTGCGCTGTCCTCCTGGTCGCGGGCGGCTGTCCGTCCGCGGCGGCGGCGAGCCCGAGGCCACGGACAGATCGATCGGGTCATTGGAACGGCTCCGGGGCCCCGCACACCAGGGCCGTTCGGCCCTGTTTCCTCGGCCGGGCGCACCGTGAGCCGGCAGGATCCGGGACAAGCCCCGCCGCCCCGCTGAGCTGCCGGCCGGCGTCCGGTTCAGGGAGCCAGGCACCCCTCCCGCCCGGCAGAACCTCCTCGATCACCTGCCGGCGAATCTCCTCGTCCGTACGGAGGAAGGGCCGCAGCAGGCCACGACGGGTGGCGATGCCGAGGATGCGGTCCTCCCCGTCCGCCACAGGCAGCCGGTCGACCCGATGACGCTCCATCATCCGTGCCGCGTCCGACACGCGTTGCTCCGTGAACCGTGACCGCAGGGTCCGCCATGACCTCTCCCGCGGCCGCGGCCGTCGATCCACGCGTCGAGCGCCTCGGACCGGGCAACGCGAGCCGGCGTCCCCGGCCAGTTCGTGCCCGGGCCACCCGTCCCGGCGCGAGGTCGGTGCCCGGACGGGCGGCGCGCGGGCCTCCGGCGCCCCTGGGGCTGTCATGACAGGGTGAAATCAGGGCCGACCGGCCCTGGTCCGTGGGCCCGGAAACGAGAAGGATCTCGGTGGGCGGGGTCGGTCCTGTCCATCGGCGGACATCGGTGCGGAACGCAGAACAAGGAGTTTTCGATGGCGGACGGCGAGCAGGACAGCACGATCCGGGTCTTCCTGCTGGACGACCACGAGGTGGTGCGGCGCGGCGTGCGCGACCTGCTGAACGACGAGCCCGACATCAGCGTGGTCGGCGAGGCCGGCACGGTGGAGCAGGCCCTGGTGCGCGTCCCCGCGCTGCGCCCGCAGGTGGCCGTGCTCGACGTACGCCTGCCCGACGGCGACGGCGTGACCGTGTGCCGGGAACTGCGCTCCCGGATGCCCGACCTGGCCTGCCTGATGCTGACCTCCTTCGACGACGAGGAGGCACTCCTCGACTCGATCATGGCGGGCGCGTCCGGCTACGTCCTGAAGCAGATCCAGGGCTCGGACCTCGTGTCCGCCGTGCGCACCGTCGCCAGCGGCCAGTCCCTGCTCGACCCGAGCGCCACCACCAAGCTGATGGCCCGGCTGCGCGGCGGTGAGCAGCAGGAGGAGGAGCCGGACGAGCTGCAGGGCCTGACGGAACGTGAGCGGGAGATCCTGGCCCTGATCGGAGAGGGGCTGACCAACCGCCAGATCGGTCAGCGGCTCTACCTTGCAGAGAAGACGGTGAAGAACCACATCTCGCGGCTGCTCGCCAAGCTCGGCGTCGAACGGCGTATCCAGGCCGCCGTCATCGCCACTCAGGTCCACGACCGGCAGCGGCAGGAAGGATCCTGAGCCCCGGAACCGCCTCCCCTCGGGAGCCGCTACCGTGACCCCCGGCCGGAACGACGGGCCGAGGGTGCGCGAGGGGCTTGGAGGACACACTGGTGGGAAGCACCGAGGGCACGCAGGTGCGACTGCCGCAGCTGCGGCTGGACGAGCTGCTCGCAGAGTTGCAGGCGCGCCTGGACGCGGCGCGCGGTACTCGGGACCGGGTGCACAGTCTGCTGGAGGCCGTCCTCTCGGTGGGCCGGGAGCTGGACCTCAAGCAGGCACTGCGCAGCATCGTGGAAGCGGCCGCCGTTCTGGTCGAGGCCGAGTACGCGGCCCTCGGCGTGATCGGACCGGACGGGAAACGGCTGTCGGACTTCCTCACCGTCGGCGTCAGCGAGGAGCAGATCACCCGGATCGGACCCTACCCCGAAGGCCACGGCATCCTCGGCCAGTTGATCCGGCACCCCGAGCCGCTGCGGCTGGCCAAGCTCTCGGAACACTCCGCTTCGTACGGCTTCCCGCCGGGCCATCCCCCCATGAACACCTTCCTCGGCGTACCGATCCGGGTGCGCGACCAGGTGTTCGGCAACCTGTACCTGACCGAGAAGCGCGGCGGGGCACAGTTCGACGAGGAGGACGAGTCGGTCCTGTCCACCCTTGCCGTCGCCGCGGGCGTGGCCATCGACAACGCCCGCCTGTACGAGGAGTCCCGGCTGCGGGAACGCTGGCTGCAGGCGAGCGCGGAGATCACCCACAGCCTCATGTCCGGCAGCGGTCGCGGTGAGGCCCTCGGACTGATCGCCGAACGGGCCCTGGAGATCACGGACGCGGTGCTCGCCGTGGTCGCGGTGCCCATGGAGGACACCGGCGCCCTCACGGTGGAACTCGCGATCGGACAGGAGGCGGAGGGCCACAGCGGCCTCGTCCTTCCGGTCGACGACAGCCTGATCGGCCGTGCCTTCGCCACCGCCGCGCCCGTCACCAGCCCTGATGTGTCCCGCGGCGATGGGGACTCGGCCGCCCCGGCACGCTTCACCGGACTCGGTCCGGCCGTCGCCGTCCCGATCGGAACCGGCGAGGGCGTGCGGGGTGTGGTGCTGCTGGTCCGTGCGGCGGGCCGGACGGTGTTCACCGGCAAGGAGACCCAGCCCCTGCAGGGATTCGCCGCGCAGGCGGCCGTCGCGATGGAGCTCGCGCAGCGCCGGCAGGACGCCGAGCAGATCAGGCTGCTGGAGGACCGCGACCGTATCGCCCGGGACCTGCACGACCTGGCCATCCAGCGGCTGTTCGCCACCGGCATGACCCTGCAGAGCGCGGGCCGGTTCATCGAGCACGCCGAGGCCTCGGAGCGGGTGCTGCGCGCGGTGGACGACCTGGACGAGACCATCAAGATCATCAGGTCGACGATCTTCGGTCTGCGGACGCGTGAGGGCGCCGACGGTCCCGGCCTGAGGACCCGGGCGGTGCGCGTGGCCGGCGAGGCGGCACCGGTGCTGGGCTTCGCGCCCAGCCTGCGCATGGAGGGCCTGCTGGACACTCATGTACCCAAGGAGGTCGCCGACCACGTGGTGGCCGTCCTCTCGGAGGCCCTGACCAACACCGCCCGGCACGCGCACGCCGACCGCGCCGAGGTCGCACTGACGACCGACGGCCGCGAGCTCTGCCTCACCGTCTCCGACAACGGCGTGGGAATCCCGCCGGAGGGCCGCCGCAGCGGACTGCGCAACATGGCCGAACGGGCCGAACAGCTGGGCGGGGACCTGACGTTCACCGGCCCGCCCGACGGCGGCACCACGATCGTCTGGCGGGTGCCGGTCTCGGAGGGTTAGCGGCGCCGGCTCGACGTCGCTGCGGTCCGCCCAGACCGTGGCCCCGACACACGGCCCGGCCGCGGGCCGGGTCGTCCTGGCACAGGGAACGTACGGCCGTGGCGTCGAACTCGCAGGCCCCGCACCCGGGTCGTCGCCTCGGCGCCCAGGTGCGGCAGGTGCGGTGCGAACAGCCGGGCAGGGCCGGCGAGTTCGGCCGGCGACAACCGCCCTCGCCCGTGTGCCGACGACAACGGCCGTCGCCCCTGTGCCGACGAGGGCGACGGCCGTCGTGCGAGCGTCGTGCCTCCCCCGACACGAGACCCGCGCGGACGTCCTTGCCACTCGTGGGGGACCGCGGGAAGGAGTGCCCCACCTCTTCGGAGTCGCAAGGACGCGGCACCGCAGCCTGGTTGACGTCGTGTCCCGAGAGGACTGCCGCGGTTGCTGCCTACGAGAGTGGAACCGGGACGGGTCGCCGGGAAGAGGGCCGACCGGCCCTCAGGGCAGGGTCTGAAGACCCTCCTGCGACACCGGCCGGACCCATCCGCGAGCGACCCGCACAAGGAGCTCCCCATGCTGATGTCGTGCCGCGGCCGTGACCGGTTGTGTGGCTGGTGGCACGATCCGTCACGGATCACGGCCCACAGGACCGTCGTACGCCGCGGAGGTGGGGCAGCGCCGACCGGCTCGCCGGCTACGCCGGTCTGGCACCGGCACCACGCGACTCCGGGCGCGTCAGCGGCAATCTCGGCAGACCACGCCGCTTCCACCGGCGCCGGGTGGTCGCCTCACCCGCGCCGGAGCGGGCCGTGGAGACCGGCACCCTCCACGACCTGCTGAACTGCGGTGCACTGGTGAGTTCCCCGCCGGTTCGATGGGCCCCGAGGCCGAGGCCGCCGCCCGCTTCGTCGAGCGCGTCGGCGGCCTGGCCGCGATCGGCGCCCTGGACGCGGCGTACGAGAGCGTGCACGGCCGCTCGGGCACACTGATGCGCCCGGACCTCACGGCCGGCTGAGCACGCTGCAGTGGCTGAGTCCGCCTCGCAGACCAAACAGCCCGCCGGGCAGGGACGTTCAGCCCACTCGATGGAGACCTTCGGCACGCGGCGGGACGCCGTGCACCGGACGAGAGTGAGGGACGAGGGGCAGCGGCCCCTGCCCGCGCAACCCCTGAACACGACGCTGGAATCGGGTTTCCCGATTCAGGAGGTGGAGATCATGCCCCGCACCATCACCGTGGGTCTCGACGGCTCGCCCGAGTGCCGCGCCGCCGCGGAGTGGGCCGCCCGCGAGGCGGAGCTGCGCGGACTGCCCGTGAAGCTCGTCCAGGTCTGGGAGCCGGCACCGGCCCCGACGGCGCACGCCCCGTTCCTCGGCGCCGAGACCTATCAGCACTGGAGCGAGCGGATTCTCCGGGAGTCCGCCGAGGGTCTGCGGCTGCGCCACCCCGATGCCGAGGTGAGCACGGAGCAGCTGAGCGGTTCGCCCGCCGAGGCCCTGGTCGGCGTGGCGAAGGACGCCGAACTGCTGGTCCTCGGCTCGCGCGGGCTGGGCGGGATCGCCGGTTTCCTGGTCGGCTCGGTCGGTCTCGCGGTCGTGGCGCACGCCGAGCGGCCCGTCGTCCTGGTCCGGGCCGGTGAGCAGGCCGCGGACGAGCACGAGACGGGCGCGGCCGGTGTCCGGTCCCACGCCACCTCGTTCCGCCCGGTCGTCCTCGGACTCGACCTCGGCAGCCCCGACGAGACCGTGATCCGGTTCGCCCTCGACGCCGCCGTCCGCCGCGACGCGCCGCTGCGAGTCGTACACGGCTGGAACCCGACGCCGTACCACGCCTACGGCATGGCGCCCGACCCCGGAGTCCAGCAGTTGCTGGCGGACAGCGACGCCGACGCGCTGACCGAGGTGCTGGCCCCCTGGCAGCAGAAGTACCCCGACGTCCAGGTCGTCGCGCAGTCGCGCTTCGGCAGCCCGTCCAACCTCCTGATCGACGCCTCCCGCGAGGCCTCGCTGGTGGTCGTCGGCCGGCGCATCCGCCGGGCTCCCGCCGGTGCCCACGTCGGACCCGTCACCCATGCCGTCCTGCACCACGCCACCGCCCCCGTCGCCGTCGTCCCGCACGACTGACCCACCCCGAGGAGCAGACATCATGAAGGCAGCGGTGGTACGAGCCTTCGGTGCACCCCTGGTCATCGAGGAGCGCCCCGATCCCGAGCCCGGCGTCGGCCAGGTCGAGGCCGTCGGCGAGGGGGTCACTCACCTGACCGTCGGCCGGCGGGTCGCCGTGCCCTGGCCGGTCAAGGCCTGCGGGCGCTGCGAGCACTGCCTGTCCGGCTGGGATATCGGAGGCCTTGGCCACCTCGCCCTGCAGTGCGCGGCGATCGCCGGTTCCACCGTCGCCGCCATCGGCGTCACCGACGACAAGCTCGTACTCGCCAGGGAACTCGGCGCCGACCTCGTCATCGACGCCCGCAAGCAGGATGCCGGCCAGGTACTCAAGCAGCACGGTGGCGCCCACGCCGCGATCGCGCTCGCGGTGAACGACGCCGCGTTCGAGGCGGTCGACTCCGCCGAGGTCTTCCAGCTGCACGCGGCCGGCCGGACCCGGGTCGTCCACGACCTCGGGATGGAGGGCTGACAGCGATGGACCTCCCGATCGTCGTCGGCGTGGACGGCTCCGAGCCGAGCCTGCGGGCCGTCGACTGGGCGGCCGACGAGGCCGCCGTGCGCGGGGTGCCGCTCCGCCTGGTGTACGCCTCGCTGTGGGAGCGGTACGAGGGTGTCTCCCTCGCCGCGGACCTCGGCAAGCCCTCCGAGCAGCTGATGGCCGAGGAGATCGTGGCGACCGCCGAGCGGCGGGCCCGGCGCCGGCAGGCCGACGTGAAGATCTCCACCGACGTACTGCCGGAAGAGCCCGAATACGCCCTCGTACGGGAGAGCCGCACCGCCTCGGCTGTCGTCCTGGGCTCCCGCGGCCGGAGCGGAACCGCCGAGGCGCTCCTCGGCTCCGTCTGCGTGACGGTGGCCGGTCACGCGCACTGCCCGGTCATCGTGCTGCGCGGCAGCCACGACGACCAGGCACGGTCCGGGGTGCGCGGCCGCATCGCCGTCGGTGTCGGCGGGGACGCGGGGAGCGCGGCGGCCGTGCGCTTCGCCCTCGAGGAGGCGCGGCTGCGCGGGGTGCCGCTGGACGCCGTACGAGCCTGGCGGTGCCCCGCGCACGAGAGCAACGACAACGGCCGCTGGTCGGGCGACGCGGCCCGACAGCATGAGCAGCGGGCCGCGGCGGTGCTGGAAGCGGCCGTGCAGGACGCCCCGGCCGATGCCGAGACGCACCGGCGTACCGTCGAGGGCCCCGCCCGCCAGGTGCTGTCGGCCGTCTCGGCGGAGGCGGACCTGCTGGTCGTCGGAGCCCGGCGGCGAGAGGGCCACTACGGCCTCCAGCTCGGCCGTGTCGCCCACACGGTGCTGCACCACGCCGCCTGCCCGGTCGCCGTCGTACCCCAGCGGGCGTGACGGCGGCGACCGGCTGCTGAGAGGCTGGCCCGATGCGATCGGCCTCGCCGGTACGACACGGCGGGCGAGGAGGAGCCGGCGGAGATCCCCGTCGCCGTGTCCGACGGACTGCACCACCGCCGGGTGGGCACCCTGCTCGTGGAGCTTCGCGCACCAGGACGGCGTGATGCCTGGCCCACGGAGAACCACATCCACGGGTCCAACGGGCCTGGGGGAGACCTTGCGGCCCCTGCCCGCCGGGTGGCCGTGGCTCGACGCCGGCAGTACCGAGCAGACCGAAGCGCAGGAGGTGCGCACCATGCTTTCGCCGGTCATCGCTGGAGTTGACGGATCGTCGGAGAGCCTCGCCGCCGCCGAGTGGGCCGCCCGCGAGGCGGTGCGCCGGGACCGACCGCTCCGACTGGTGCACGCCTGGCACCGGCACCCCCACCGGACGGGCGGCGAGTCCGCGAACGCCGCGCAGCGCCACCCGGCGCGCCGTGCCCTGCGCCAGGCGGAGGAACGCCTCCGCAGCGCCGTACCCGACGTCCGCCTCACCGACCGGCAGGTCGAGGGACCGGCGACCGCAGCCCTGCTGAAGGCCGCCGAGGAGTGCGAGCTGCTGGTGCTGGGCTCCCGCGGCCTGACCGGCTTCACCGGGCTTCTGGTCGGCTCGGTCGCCCTGGGCGTGGTCGCGAGGGCCACCCGTCCCGTCGTCCTCGTCCGAGCGGGGGAGGAGGCCGAGGACGAGCACGTACCGGATGCCGACGGCAGCCCGTCCACCCGGACCGGATACCTGGACGTGGTGCTCGGCATCGACCTCGCCGACCCCTGCGACGAAGTGATCGAGTTCGCCTTCGAGGCGGCCCGGCTGCGGCACACCCGGCTCCGCGTGGTGCACGCCTGGCAGCCACCGTCCGCGATCGGCCTCGGCCCCGGCGACATCGCACTGGTCGACGAGCCCCAACGGGCCGAGGAGTGGCGGGGGTTCCTGTCCGCCGTCCTGCACATGTGGCGTGAGAAGCACCCCCGGACCGAGGTACTGGAGACCGTCGTGGAGGGCAGGGCCTCCACCGCGCTGGTCCGGGCCGCCTCCGCGGCGAGCCTCCTGGTCGTCGGCCGCCGTCTGGCCGAACGGCCGACGCCTCCGCGCCTCGGCCCCGTCACCCATGCCGCGGTCCACCACGTCCGCTGCCCGCTGGCCGTCGTCCCCCACACGTGAGCGTGCCCAGCCGGCGCCGAGGTGCCCGGCGTCCGGGCCGATGGACCGGGCTGCCCGAGCCCATCGGCCCTCTCCACCCCGGCGGCCTCGGCCTACGGTGGACAGGCGATGGCTTTGTGCCGGCGGGAGGAGTGCAGGTGGAGATCATCGCGTACGGCGTTCTCGCGGACGAGGAGCCCTTGCTGGGGGAGGCGTTCGACAAGGCGTTCGCCGGCCGGCACGAACTGCGCTGTCTCGGGCTGTTCCTGGACCGCGACACCGTCCCGACGGCCGCGGGCAACGAGGTCGTCCTCAGCAGCGTCAACGACACTCTCGACGCCGAGGTCCTGCGCGCCCTGGCCAAGGGCGGCACGCGGATGATCGCCCAGCGGTCCACCGGTTACAACAACATCGACCTGACCGCAGCCAAGGAACTGGGGCTCACGGTCGGCCGGGTCTCGTCCTACTCGCCGTACTCGGTCGCCGAGTTCGCCTGGACACTGGCGCTGGCGGTCAACCGCCGGATCGTCCGGGCCGCGCACCGCACCCGGGAGTTCGACTTCCGGCTCGACGGGCTGATGGGCCGCGACCTGCGCGGCCGTACGGCCGGGGTGGTGGGCACCGGCAGGATCGGAGCGGCGTTCACCCGGATCGCACACGGATTCGGGATGCGGCTGCTGGGCTGGGACATCGCGGAGAATCCCGACTGCCTCGCCCTCGGGATGGAGTACGTCCCGCGTGAGCGGCTGTTCGCCGAGGCGGACCTGGTCAGCCTGCACGTGCCACTGCTGCCGGAGACCCGTCACCTCGTCGACACCACGGCCCTGGCACTGATGAAGCACGACGCGATCCTGGTCAACTCCAGCCGCGGCGGGCTGGTGGACACCGACGCCCTGCTGGAGACGCTGCGCGCGGGGCGGTTGAGCGGTGTCGGCCTCGACGTGTACGAGGAGGAGGCCGGCGTGTTCTTCCTGGACAAGTCGCTGGAGGTGATGACCGACGAACGCCTCGCACGGCTGATGACCTTCAGCAACGTCCTGGTCACCTCGCACCAGGCGTACTTCACCAGGGTCGCCGTCGGACAGATCGCCCGGACCACCATGGCCGACATCGAGGACTACCTCGCCGGCCGCTCCGGCGACAATGTGCTGGTCGGCTCCGGCACAGCCTGAAGCGCGTGGGTCAGGAACGTGCTCGCGATGCCGCCGAGCGCGGCGGCGCGCTGGGGGTGCCCGTCGCAGCCGGTGTCCGCGAGCCGGGGCGCGCCGAGCCGGCAGCGGTCGCGCCCTGCAGGATCAAGTCGGCGACGGCGTCGGGACGCGCGATGAGCGACACATGGCAGGAGTTGATCTCCACGGTGTGGGACTTGGCGCGTCTGGCCTCGAAGCGTTCCTGGTCCGGGTTGATGGTCCTGTCCTGGCGGCTCACGAGAGCCCAGGAGGGGATGTTTTTCCAGGCGGCGACCTTGGCGGTCTGCGAGAACGCGGTCGTCGCGGCCGGGCGCTGGGTGACCCCGAGCAGGTTCGCCTGGCTCATGGGCAGGCAGGCAGCGAAGACCGGGTGCACCTTGTCCCGCTTGAGGTACAGATCGGCCCCGCCGGCCTCACCTGTTCGATAGGGCACGGAGGTGGTGGCGGTGGCGATCGCACTGGGGAACCGGGCGGCCAGCGACATGCCGCTCTCCCCGACGTCGGGCATCTGCGCGGATATGTAGACCAGTGACTTCACCTCCGGGTTGCCCGCCGCGGCCGTGCTGATGACGGCGCCGCCGTAGGAGTGGCCGACCAGGACGATGGGACCTCTGATCGACTTCAGTACCGAGGCGATGTATGCGGAGTCGCTGTACAGACCGCGCAGCGGATTGGCCGGGGCCATGACCGTGTAACCGCGACGTTCGAGTCGTTCGATCACTCCGTTCCAGCTGGAGGAGTCTGCGAACGCGCCGTGCACCAGGACGATGGTCGGCTTCCCGCCGCTCGCACCGGCGTCACCCGCCAAGGCAGGGGTGGTGGTCGTCGCGCACAGGGCAGCGGCGCATCCCGCCGTCGCGAAGCGGAGGGGCAGTGTGCGGCGCAGTGAGCTCAGGACCCTTACCGTCATGCCGTTCTCGCTTTCGCTGGGACTCCTGGGGCATCTCAGCGTTCACCCATGGGCGGGGGGCAGGCACGACAGCACCGTCCAACCGGGTGAATCCGGTGCGGCAGCAAGGTGACACCGGGTCGCCGAGGGTGTGCGTCAGCGATGGGCGAGGGTGCCGGCAGGAGACCTCCGCCTGTTCGACTCCCGGCGCGGTCCGGTCACCCACCTGGACGAGCGTGTTCACGACGGCCTCGGGTGCCCCGGCTCCTGCGTTCATCCTTCTTGCGGGTGAAGGAACTTCACGGCTTTGCGGGCCAGGACGGCAGTGAAGTGTTCACGTGCGTCGGGGCGCAGTCGTGCCAGGGTGACCATGCCGGTGATGACGACGTCGGCGACCTCGTCCTGGACGTCTGTCCATGTGTGGCTGTGCCCCTTTCGGGGATTGGTGCCCCGGGCGCCGATGACGGCCTGTGCGGCCTCGCCCACCTCCTCGGCGAGTTT
Organism: Streptomyces sp. NPDC001093; assembly: GCF_040298985.1. NCBI lineage: Bacteria > Bacillati > Actinomycetota > Actinomycetes > Kitasatosporales > Streptomycetaceae > Streptomyces > Streptomyces sp. NPDC001093. Next base: position 21,171 of record NZ_JBEPBF010000029.1, read on the forward strand.
GAGCACTTGCAGGGTCCATTGCTCCTCTGGTCGGAGGCCGTTCCCGGTGTCGAGGTGGCTGAACGTGTCGGCCAGACGCCGGATCGTGTCCCAGGCGTCGGTGGCTGCGGCGCGCGCGTGATGCTCGCGGGACTGCGGAGGCACAGCGGTTCTGCGCATGAGTGCCGGATCGCTGACGAATCCGAGTGCCTCGTACAGGGGCCTGGACGCCTCACTGGCGTGCAGTTCGAAGAGGGTGATGCCCTCCTGCTCCAGGTCGCCGAGGAGTGCCGTGAGGGCGGCCTTGGCGTAGCCACGGCGTCGGTGGCCGGGTCGGGTGGCCACGGCCTGGATGCGTGCGGCCAGTCCCTGCGGGTACCGGGGCGCGGGCAGCACGGGGCTGACCAGGGCCAGGGCGCAGCCGGCGAGTCCACCCTCGGGTGCCTCGACGACGTAGGCCCGGGCATCGCCACCAGGCTGGAGGCGTTCGGCCAGCTGGTCTCGGCACAGGGCCAGCCAGGCCGAGTCGAGCGGTCGGGAGAGGATCAGCTCGGATCGCAGGCGGGTGATGCCTTCGGCGTCGGCGGGCGTGGCACGGCGGGGGGTGGTCACGGCATCGCTCCTTGTCGTATCGGCGCTGGGTGAGGCGGCAGCGGGGCCACCGTCCGGTTGTCCGTGCGGTCCCTCCCGGTCAGGGCTGGGATCACGCCGGGGTGGTCGTGTTCAGGTCGGTGACCGGGGTGAAGCGGGCGGGTGCATGGTCGATCGGCAGGTCGGGGCGCCAGGCGGTGAGGATCTGGGCACTGCACTCGAACAGGTCCGGGGGCAGGGCGTCCGGCGGCCACCAGCGCCAGTCGCCGACGCTCTCGCCGGGCTGGTCGGCCGGCTCTCCGCGCCAGCGGGTGACGAGGGCGCCGAAAGTGATGCGGACGACGTCGCCGACCTGGTCGAGGAGCATGCCGAGGACGCGGACGTCGGCGGGATCGGCGTACAGGCCGGTTTCCTCGGCGAGTTCGCGTACGACTGCCTCCTGCAGTGACTCGCCCGGCTCCACGGTCCCGCCGGGCAGCTCCCGCGTGCCCAGCCGGTGCCGGCCCAGGAGGAGTCCCCGAGGCCCCAGCAACACGGCGCCCACGCCCACGGCCGCGTGGGGGACAGGCGGTTTCGCGGTGCGGGGACGGGCGGTGATCCGGGCCGGCCGGTGGACCTGGAACAGCCGGTAGGAGGCGTGGTTGTGCTCCTCCGGCGCGTCGAGGACGGTGATGCCCTGCACGTGGAGCCCGTACTGCGCGAGCAGGTCTTCCCACAACTCGGGTGTGAGCACCCACATGTGCACGGTGAGATCGTCGCCGCCGGCCAGGCGGAGGATCTCCGGGCGCGGGGTGACGGTCGAGGTCGGGCCGTCGCCGGCGGAGTTGGTGTGCAGCACGGTGAAGTACAGCCGGCCCCCGGGTTTGAGGGCGGCCGCCACGGCGGGCAGGAGCCGGTGCGGGTCGAGGAAGTGGAGGGTGCTGAGGGAGTAGATCACGTCGTACGGCGCTGCCGTGCCCAGGTGCTCGACAGCGTCGGCGAGGACCAGCCGCAGGCCCGGCACATCGGCATAGCGGGCGCGGGCCCGCTCGATCTGGCCGGGGGAAGCATCGATGCCGTCGACCTGTGCGCCGTGGCTGCGGGCCACGTGGGCGGCGTGCCGGGCGGGGCCGCAGCCGAGGTCCAGGACGCGCAGGCCACTGAGGTCTCCGAGCAGGTCGTCCCCCGGTCCGTTCGCCGCGGGACCCCAGGTGATCCGGTCCACTTCCGTGAGGGGCGTACCTCGCCGCAGGTGGTGTTCTCCGTACGCCTCCCACGCGAGGCGGGTCTGCTGTTCCATGTCCAACGCGTTGGCTCCCAGGTTCAGGGGCGGAGTGCGTAGCACCGCAGCACGTCGAGATCGGCGGTGCGTACGACGGACCAGCCCGCGGTGAGGATCTCGGCCTCGGCGGCGCTGATCCCGAGGTGCCGGCGGGGATCACCGGCCTCGCGGCGGCCGGCGAGTTCGGTGACGACCCAGAAGGTCCCGCCGGGGGCGAGGATCTGCCGGACGCGGCCGAGGAAGGCCGGCTTGTCGTCCATCCACCGGTAGACCAGGCGGCAGGTGACGACCGCATACGCGGCATCGGGCAGGGAGTGCAGGTCGTCCGTGGCGAAGTCCATGACACGCCAGGCCGGCCCATCGCCGTGCTGGGGGCATGGGGTGTTCCGGGCTGCGGCGATGGCGCTGGGTGCGAAGTCGATGCCGGTGGTGCGGTATCCGAGCTGGTCGAGGTGGCGGGCGAGGGCGCCCTCGCCAGTGCCGATGTCGAGTGCCGGGCGTCCGCGGCCCGGTCCGACATGGTCGGCCAGCAGCGCGGCCTCGGTGCCGGTGACCTCCCGGTACCGGCGTCCGCCGGACCAGAGCGGCTCCCAGTGGTCGGCGGTGGCTGGGGTGGTCGTCATTCGGCTCCTTCTGTGAGCGGGCGGGACGGCCGGGGCCCTGTCCTGGTGGGCCGGCGGAGGCTGAGAAGCAGGGACAGCACCAGAGAAGGCGCTGCGGTGCCGGGCGGCTGGAACGGCCGTGGCAGCGTCTGGCTGCCCGGGCGAGCGAGCGGCTGGGTCACCCCCAGCCCAGGCCGTGCGGGTCGTGACGTCGTCACGCCCGGGCCGTTCGAGCGGGTCATGCGGGATCCGGGACGGTGGGGGAGCCGGGGCGGGGGATGGTGCCGGCGGGGGCGTACTGGGCGGCCTGCGCCTCGAACATCGAGGCGTAGCGCCCTTGGGCGGCCATGAGTTCGTCGTGGCTGCCGTGCTCGACGAGCCGTCCGTGGTGCAGGACGTAGATGCGGTCGGCGTGACGGACGCCGGACATGCGGTGGGTGACCAGGACGACGGCCCGGTTCGGGGCCGCCAGCCGGCGGATGCGGTCGAAAGCGGCGATCTCGGCCTCCGGGTCGAGGGCGGAGGTGGGCTCGTCCACGATGAGCACGCCGTCGGCATCCGAGCTGGAGCTGCGCCAGTGGGTCCGGGCGAGCCCGATCTTCTGCCACTCGCCGCCGGACAGTTCACTGGCACCGCGGAACATCCTGGCGAGCAGGCTTCGAAGGCCGTCGGGAAGTTTCGCGATGACCGGTCCCGCACCCGCATAGTCCACGGACGGCTGCAGGTCCTCGGGACCGGCCTGCCGGGCCGGCCGGCCGATCCGGATGTTCAACGCCGCCGTGACAGGCCAGCGTTGAAAGTCCTGGGTGAGCAGTGCGACGCGGTCGAAGACTTCGGAGCGTTCGAGGGAGGCGACGTCGGCCTCACCCCACCACACGGTCCCGCTCTGCGGCAGCAGCAGGCCCGACAACACCTTCATCAGAGTGCTCTTGCCGGAGCCGTTCTCGCCGACCACGGCGGTGACCGAGCCCATGGGCAGCGTGAGTGAGACCCCGTTCAGGGCCGGAGTCTCCCGGTCCGGGTAGCGGTAGCCGACCCGGTCGAGAACGACCTGCTTCACCTGCGCCGGGACGGGATCTCCCCCGCTGGGAATGGTGCGTCGCGCCGCCTCGTCCAGGAACCGGGCGTGGTCGCGGACGTAGAGGGACTCCTCGTGCAGCTGGTTCACGTTCATCACCAGCGCGCCCAGGCTCGCCGAGCCGGACCGGACGGCGATGACGGCGGTCCCGGCCACGGCCAGACTCATGTGCCCGCTCATGATCAGCAAGAACATGGCCGCGTACGTCGCCGCCATGGCGAGGCCGGACAGCGCGGCGGCCACCCACTCGGTGACGGCTTTGCCGGCGGCCAGCCGTTCCTGCTCGGCCTCGGCGCTCTCGGCCATACGCTCGTAGCGGCTGAGCAGGAACGGCCCGACGGCGTGGATGCGCACTTCCTGTGCGGCGGTGCGCTCGGTCAGCAGGTTGCCGATGAGGCGACTGGCCCGCACGTGCTCGATCCAGCTCATCACCGACACGTACCGTTCCTGCGCCACCCGCATCGCACCCCAGCCGCGCGGCGCCGCGATCAGGATCAGCATCGGCAGGAGGACCGGGTGGAGGATGGTGAGCACGCCGGCCGTGGAGATCAGGGAAATGGTCCCGTTCAGCGCGGCCACGCAGGCGCCGATCATGCGACGGGCGGATCCGGCGCCGTACTGGGCGACGTCGATCAGCCGCCGGAACTCCGGGTCCTCGATGGCCTCCAGCTCCACCGACGCGGCGGCGGCCAGGTACTGGGTCGTGGCGATCCGCTCGACCAACGGCTCCAGCCGGCCCGCCCGCGAGGTGGACCATCCGGCCAGGCCCGAGTTGACCACGGCAGCTCCGGCGGCGGCGAGCAGGCCCGGCAGCACCGCCTGCAGCCGCTGCGCAGGGGTGCCCGAGCCGAGCAGCGCGTGCATGACGGCGTTGACCGCGAGCAACCCGACGGCCGCGGCGACGCCCTGCCCGATCTCGCTGACGGCCACCGTGAGCAGAGCGCGGCGGTCCGCCTGCCATGCCATCCGCAAGGTCGCCCCGACCAGCCTGGGCATGGAGCGCAGAGCCGACGTCATCGTCAAGTCGAGCCGGGCACGCTCGTGTTCCGACCAGCCGAAGTCGTAACGCAGAGGGCCGCCGAAGAGCTCCAGCTCGGCGTCGGAGACCTCCGGCTCGGCCATCTGCACGCGTCGGAAGAACCTCGTCACAGGGCGCCGCCTCGCGGCACGGGCCGGCTCGGAGCCCGGAGAGCCGGGGTCGGCAGCCGCCGCGCCCTTGCGGTCGTGCCCAGTCGGTTGTGCTGGTGTATTGGCCGAAGTCAACGCCATCCCCCTTGACGGTTGTGCGGCTGGTTCGTGCGGTTCAACGAATCAGCCGGAATTTCGAACACATGTGTTTCGGTCGTGTCGGTAACCCCGCGGTTGAGGGCGCGTCGGAGCGTGCGGACTGCATCGACCCTTGCGGCGCAAGGGCGGGGGGATGGCGCGGCGGTGGCCAAAACGCCGAGCATGCCGCTGTTCCGGTGCCGGGCCCGGGGCGCAGGTGTCTCTTTGACGGACTGGGCAGTTGATGCGGTTGATCGGAAGTCATCTGTCCGGTTGCGCCACGCCCGCGGAGCTCGGCTCCTTCGAGGCCGCCCACGAGCGGCTGCTGCGGTGGGCCGTCGACGGGGCGGTGGAGAGCATCTGGACCGTCCCCGTGGATTCCACCGGGTGCCGAGCTCGGCGACACGCACGCCCGTCCTCTGGCCACCACGGTCACCGCCGGGCAAGCAGGTGACGCACCCGGGTTCGCCACCGTGATGCCCGGGCCCGCAGACGACCCCAGGAGACAGAATCCATTGCGTCACCGTGCCGCTCCGCGGCAGGCTCGGGTCATTGCCCGGGGCGGCTCCTCCGCGAGAGCTCCGCTCTCCTGTTGCCCATCGATTCGCGCTTCCAGGCAGGAAGGCGGTGAAGCCCGGTGCCGGTGCGCATCACCAGGCCCATGGCGAACACCACCGCCCGCACCCGGGGCACCCGCACGTCCCCCGACCATGTCCGAGCGCAGGGCAACGGGATCCGCTTCCGGGGACTGTTCTTCAGGCGGTGCGGCCGACCAGCAGGTCCGCGAGCTTGTTCAGGCGGCGGATCGTGCGGTCCTCGGTCGCGGCCGGGGCCGGGTCGACGCGCTCGTCGCGGTCGTAGTAGGCGCCGTTGACGATCTCGACGGCCGGATCGCAGAGCCGCACGACGTGGGCGGCGCCCTCGGCGGGGGAGACACCCTGGTGGGCTACGCCCAGTCCCAGCCCGCCCTCACGGTTTTCGCGGCCGACCCGCGCGTCACCGCCGTCTCCGTCCACCCCGGCGTCTGCGACACGGCCCTGCTCCCGCTCTACGATACGTTGACGACCCGGCCGCCCGGGTCGCTGGTGAGCGCCGGCTCCAGCAGGCACGTCAGCAGGTAGTGGGCGAGGAAGTTGACCTGGAAGGCGATCTCGTTGCCGTCGGCGGTGACGGTGTGCCGCTCGGGGGCGGCCATCCCGCGTTGTTGACGAGGACGTCGAGATGCGGGTGCTCGGCGACCACCTTGCGCGCGAAGGTCTCGACCTCGTCCAGGCGCGCGAAGTCGGCCGCACAGGTGCACAGTTGACCGCCGTCGACGCCGGCCGAGGAGATCAGGCGGTCGGCGCTCGCGCGCGCCTTCTCGGCGGTACGGCCGTGCAGCAGCACGGTCGCGCCGCGCTCGGCGAGCTGCCGCGCGGTCTCGTGGCCGATGCCGGAGGTGGCACCGGTCACCAGGACGGTACGGGACGAAAGTGTGGAGTTGGACATGATCCCATCCGGGATTGCGGGCACGCCGATGCGGCCCCGCGAGGGGCGGTGGACGTGCGGTGAGAAAGGATGAACGAGGGGCGCCGGAGCCGATCACGGCGCCCCTCGGGTCACGGAAAGCGGCGTCGGCGGGACGCGGGCGCTTCCGGTCAGCGCGGCTCACGACGCCGAACGCCGTTCTCTGACGGGGCCCTGACGTGCGCATACGGGACCTTGACGAGCGAGCCAGGCGGCTGGACGCGGTTCACCCGAGGCCGGGCACCCCCGAGATCAGCAGGTCGATCAGCTTGATGCCCACGAACGGCAGGACGAGACCCCCGAGGCCGTAGACGAGCAGGTTGCGGCGCAGCAGGTCGTGCGCGGAGGACGGGGTGTAACGCACCCCGCGCAGGGCGAGCGGGATCAGGGCGACGATGATCAGCGCGTTGAAGATGATCGCCGAGGTGATCGCGGAGGTCGGGCTGTGCAGGCCCATCACGTTCAGCGACTCCAGTCCCGGGTACGAACCCGCGAACATCGCCGGGATGATCGCGAAGTACTTCGCCACGTCGTTGGTGATGGAGAAGGTCGTCAAGGCCCCTCGGGTGATGAGGAGTTGCTTGCCGATCTCGACGATCTCGATGAGCTTGGTCGGGTTGGAGTCGAGGTCGACCATGTTGCCGGCCTCCTTGGCGGCCGACGTACCGGTGTTCATCGCCACGCCGACGTCCGCCTGCGCGAGGGCGGGCGCGTCGTTGGTGCCGTCACCGGTCATCGCGACCAGCTTGCCGCCCTCCTGCTCCCGTCTGATCAGGGCGAGCTTGTCCTCGGGGGTGGCCTCTGCCAGGTAGTCGTCGACGCCCGCCTCCTCAGCGATCGCCTGGGCGGTCAGGGGGTTGTCGCCGGTGATCATCACCGTGCGGATGCCCATGCGGCGCAGTTCGGCGAAGCGTTCTCGGATGCCGTCCTTGACGACGTCCTTGAGGTGGATCAGGCCGAGGACACGCGGCCCGTCCCAGTCGTGCACCGCGACCAGCAGCGGCGTCCCCCCGGAGGCGGCCACGGCATCGGCGTGGAGCCGCGCCTCGGGCGGCACCTGGCCGCCGTACATCTGCACCCACTCGATCACCTGCCGGGCCGCGCCCTTGCGGATGGCGCAGACGGCCCCGTTCCCCCAGCGCAGGTCCACACCGCTCATCCGGGTCTGCGCGCTGAAGGCCACCCAACGGGCGTTCGCCAACTCGCCCTCGGCCGGTGCCCGCAGGCCGTACCCGTTCTTGGCGAGGACGACGACGGAGCGGCCCTCCGGCGTCTCGTCGGCCAGTGAGGAGAGCTGGGCCGCGTCGGCCAGTTGACGTTCGTCGATGCCGGGGAGCGGGACGAAGGCGGCGGCCTCGCGGTTGCCGAGGGTGATGGTGCCGGTCTTGTCGAGCAGCAGAGTGTTGACGTCGCCCGCCGCCTCGACCGCACGGCCGGACATGGCGAGCACGTTGCGCTGCACCAGCCGGTCCATGCCGGCGATGCCGATCGCGGAGAGCAGGGCGCCGATCGTGGTCGGGATGAGCGTGACAAGGAGGGCGACCAGCACGGTCGTCGACTGCGCGGCGCCCGCGTACTCGCCCATCGGCTGGAGGGTGACGACCACCAGGAGGAAGATGACGGTCAGCGAGGCCAGCAGGATGTTCAGCGCTATCTCGTTCGGGGTCTTCTGCCGGGAGGCGCCTTCGACCAGCGCGATCATGCGGTCCAGGAAGCTGTGCCCGGGCCGGGCACCGACCCGGACGACGATCCGGTCGGACAGGACCGTGGTACCGCCTGTGACACCGCTCCGGTCGCCGCCCGCCTCCCGGATGACGGGCGCCGACTCCCCGGTGACCGCCGACTCGTCCACCGCGGCCACGCCGTCGACGACGTCGCCGTCGGCCGGGATCATCTCGCCCGCCTCGACGAGCACCACGTCCAGAGGCTTCAGATCGGTGGCCGCGACGGCCTCGGTGCGGGCGGTGGCGAGGTTCGTACCGTAGTTCCAGTGCAGGAGGCGGAGTGCCACCGTGTCGGTGCGGGCCTTGCGCAGCGACTCGGCCTGCGCCTTGCCGCGGCCCTCGGCGACGGCTTCGGCGAGGTTGGCGAAGACGACCGTCAGCCACAGCCAGGTGCTGATGACCCAGGTGAAGACGGCCGGGTGCAGTAACGCCGACAGCGTGGTGAGGACCGCGCCGACGGAGACGACGAACAGCACCGGGTTCCTCACCAGGATGCGCGGGTGCAGCTTGCGCAGCGCCTCGGGGAAGGAGCGGATGAGCTGGGCGGGTTCGAACAGTCCACTCGGGGCCCGGCGGCGAGCCCCTCCCTCCGGTCCGGTCCGGGATCTGCCCCGGAGGCGTGTCGGCGGGGCCTGTTCGGGGGCAGCGGGAAACATGGACACCTTCGTGTCTTGGGGGGAGACGGGGACTTCGGCCGCGGTCCGTGTGGTGCCGGAGCCCCGGCACCACACGGTGGCGCACGGACGTCGGCACGGGACGACGACAACATCGTGCGCGGGTGCCTGCCTCTTCTGACACGCACCACACCGCCGTCGCGCCGCTTCGGAGTGACGACTCCTCAGCCGTGGGGGCCGCTGACGCCCGCGGCCCCCACCGGCGGCTGACAGCGAATTTAGCCCTGTGTGCGGCGACAGTTGTCGTGCCGGGCGGGGAATTTGCGCGACCCATACGGCGTCTGCGCCCCGGACGTCAAAGTGCCGTCAAACGAGGCTGAGGAACCATCAGGGACCCGTCAACGTGCGCCGCCGGTGGCCGAATCCCGCCGCAGACTGATCATCAACGGGGGACGGGCGACCGTCCGTGGTGTGACGTTGGAGGGACCGTGACGCTCACGGCCGGGTCGGCGCAGGATCCTCGGACCGAGGAAGGCGCAGCGCCACGGAGTGCGGTGGCCGCCCCGCGCGGGGGCAGCCCCGGACCGCGGCAGCGAGGGGGTTCGCGGACGGCCGGACCGGGTCCGGGACGGCGCCTGTCGCGGCAGGCCGTGGCCGCGCGGGCCGCTCTGCGCCGCCGCTACTGGGCCACCGTGCCCGCACGGCTGCGTCTTCTGCGCGCGGCCACGGTCCTTCTGACCGCCGCCCTCGCCGGGCTCCTGCTCGTGGCCGGGCTCGCCGCCCTCGGCACCTGGAGCAGCGTGGCCGACCGAGACGCTCCCCGCACCACCAGCGCCGCCGATCTCAAGCTGGCGCTGAACGACATGGACGCCCAGGCCGCCAACATCCTGTTGTCGAACGGCGACGCGGGGAAGGGACGCCTGCAGACCCCGTACCAGAAGGCGGTCGGCTTCTACAGTGCCTCCCGGCGCGAGATCGGACACGATCTGCGTGCGCTCGCCGTCGCCGCGCAGGGCAGTGGGTCCGACGAGAAGACCGTGGAGTCGCTGACCGACGACTTCGCCGAGTACCAGGAGCTGATAGGCCGGGCCCTGGAGAACGACGGCCATGCCGGCGGCAGACCGGCCGCTCTGACCGACCACCGCCGCGCGACGGACCTGCTGCGCACCCGACTCGTGCCCGCCGCCAACACCTTGGTGTCGTCGAACAACGCGGCCTTCGACGCCGAGTACGCCTCGGCCCGATCCACCCTCTCCGCGCAACTCGTCACCGTCCTGGTCCTGGGTGTGCTCTTGCTGGCCGTGCTGGGCGCCCTGCAGTGGTATCTGGCCCGCGTGTTCCGGCGCGTCCTCAACCCGGGGGTGCTGGCCGCCACGGTCTGCACCTTGCTCGCGGTGATCCTCGGGTCCGGGATGCTGTCGGCCTCCGCCGAACACCTGCGGGTGGCCCGGCACGACGCCTTCGACTCCGTCGTCGCCCTCTCCCGCGCCCGCGCCATCGCCTACGACGCCAACGCCGACGAGAGCCGCTACCTGCTCGACCCGCAACGCCGCGAGCAGTACGCGGACTCGTTCCTCGCCAAGTCCCAAGCGCTGTACGGCCTCAAGGGCGCCACCCTCTCCACGTACGACTCGGAACTGAGCACCACCTGGCAGGCGTACGAGGCCGACCACCGAGACCTGCGCTTCACCGGCGAGTTCCGCCGCGAGCTGGACAACATCACCTTCCCCGGAGAGCGGGCCGCGGCCGAGAAGACGGTGGAGACCTACGCCGTCTACCAGCGCGACGACCGCAGGATCCGCGCACTGATGGCCTCCGGCAAGGAGCGCGAGGCGGCCGAATTCTGCATGGGCTGGGAACCGGACACCTCCAACGCGCACTTCGGAGCATGGATGGCCGCCCTGGACCAGGTGACGGACATCAACCGTGCCCACTTCACGTCCTCCGTCCGGGACGGCCGCGCAATGGTGAGCGGCTTGCTGCCTTGGGCGGGCGGCTCGCTTGCGGCGGCTGCCCTGCTGTCCTTGCTCGGGCTGCGGCCCAGGCTGGCCGAGTTCCGTTAGGTGCGCTTTGCGCCGGTCTGCGGGGTGGGCGGTGAGGTGAGGCGAGCGCGGAGTCGGTCGGCGGCACCTTGCTCTGCGCACCGTGCGCGACTCATCCCGAGGGGTGCTTGCGAGTATCTGAAGATTCTTTCGACGAAGATGGGACGCGGAGGGACGCTCGCGGCGTCGTTACAGTGAGCCGATCGAAAGGATCTTGGATGAGGCGCCGCGACGAAGAGAGCTTCCTCGCGTTCGCGGCAGCGCGTTCGGGATCGCTGTTCCGCTCGGCGTGTGTGCTGTGCAGCGGCGACGAGCACCTGGCAGAGGACCTGGTCCAGGAGGCCCTGGGGCGCCTCTGCGCCAGGTGGCCCCGGATGGGGCAGGTCGAGAATCCTGCTGCGTACGCCCAGACGGTGTTGGTGCACACGTTCCTCACCCACCGTCGTCGCCGTAGCAGCGCCGAACTGCCGACGTCCGTTGTGCCGGAGCCGCCCGCGCCCGCCGAGGCCGACGCGCCGTTGAGGGTGACGCTCTTGAACGCGATGGGGCATCTGTCGCCCTGGGACCGGGCGGTCCTGCTGCTGCGGTACTGGGAGGACCGCAGCGTCGAAGAAACCGCGGACATCCTGCAGATACGCCCCAGGGCGGTACGCAACCGCAGCATGCGGGCTCTGGGCAGACTGCGCGAGCTGCTCGGCTGCGATCTGACGGAACTCGCGCACCACTGAACGCTGTCCGACCCGTCCCCTCCTCCCTCTTCTGGAGCCGTGCGCCATGCCGATCGAGGAAGACTTCACCAACACGCTCCGAGCGGAGCTGAGTTCGTGCAAGCCCGATGTGCTCGTGATCCTCTCCGAAGGCGTACGCCGGGGCCGGCGCCGACGCAGGCAGCGGGCGGCCCTGCTCGCCTGCGTGGCCGTCCTGCTCTCCGGAGGCATAACCGGCCTGCTGCTGCCGGAACCGGAGCACCCGACCGGCGCTGCCGGTGAACCCCACACGGTCGCGGTGGCCCCAGCGACGCCACCGCCCCGAACACCCACGCCACGTGCCTCACCTCCGGCGGTGTCCCGCACCACCCCCTGGGCCTGGTCGTCCGAGGCGGTGCTCCTGCGGTTCAGGGCGTTGGTGCCCGCCGGCATCACAGTGGCCCCGGGGAGGCCTCCTGCCGCGGGCGCTGAGAGCTTTGTGCGGTACGTGGAACTCGATGACGGACGGGGGGCCTGCTGGCTGGCGATCTCGGCTCACCAACTGGTCAAAGACCAACTGCGCCAGCAGCACGGCTACATGCTGACCGTCACATCCCCGCTGCCCGACGGGACGCTCGTCCACACCCAGCAGATCCAGCATCAGCCGGGCATGGCCCCGTACCAAGTGGTCGACGCGCTGCGATCCGACGGGATGGACGTCTTGATGACCCTGTCGTCCGCCTCGTACCCGGACCGCGCCCCTGTGAGGTCCGCGCCGATCCTGAGCGCCGCTCAGCTGATCGCCATCGCGACGAGCCCCAAGTGGGCGCCGGGACCGTGACGCGGACCCATGCAAGGCCGGACGCCCAGCCCAGTAAGCCGGCCACCGGCCCGGCCATCCGACGGGCGGGGGCACGCGACACGGATCGAGCCGTGCGGTGATGCCCGCGCGGCGCCGCCGGCGGCTCCCCGCGCAGCGTGATCAAACCCATGCACGAACGTCCGCAGGTGCGCCACGACGCCCAGGAAGCCGGACTTCCCAGCCACAAGGAGTACGCCCTTCATGACAACGTCCCAGGACACCTTGAACCCGGCGGGCCGACCCGCACGAGACAACGGCGCGACCCCGGGCCGCAGGCGCAAGCAAAAGCCCAGGCAGCGGGCCAAACGCATAGCCATGGGCGCCGGCGCCTTCGTGATACTCGTCGCCGCGGCAGGCTGCGCGTGGATCTACCAGCTCAACAGCAACATCAAGCACAGCGCCCTGGACACCGGCTCCAAGCCGCAGAAAGGCGCCGTCATCCCCGGCGCGATCAACATCATGCTGATCGGTTCCGACACCCGTAACAGCGCGCTGGACAGCAACCTGGGCGGCTCGGACCCGTCGCTGCCGCACGCTGACGTCGAGATGCTGCTGCACGTCTCGGCGGACCACAAGAACGCCACGGTGATGAGCATCCCACGCGACACCGACGTGCAGATCCCGGACTGCACGCAGAACGGGAAGACGTACCACTTCCCCCGGCACGACCAGATCACCAACAGTCTGAACTACGGTCCTGGCTGCACGGTGTCCGCAGTCAACGCCCTGACCGGGGTCCACATCGACCACTTCATGGTGGTGGACTTCGGTGGTGTGGTGAGCATGTCCGACGCTGTGGGCGGCGTCCAGGTCTGTACCACCGGCAACGTGTACGATCCGGGCTCCCACCTCAAGCTCTCCAAGGGCACCCACACCCTGGTGGGCCAGGGCGCCCTGGAGTTCCTGCGCACCCGGCACGCCTTCGGCACCGCGAGCGACACGGACCGCACCCAGACCCAGCACATCTTCCTCAGCGCCCTCATCCACAAGATGAAGAGCGCCAGCACGCTGGCCGACCCCACGAACGTCTTCAGCCTGGCGGAGGCCGCTTCCAAGGCGTTCGCGGTGGACGACGGGCTCGCCGGCGTCACGAAGCTGGTCACCCTGGCCAACACGCTGGGATCCATACCGGCCGACCACATCACCTTCACGACCATGCAGACCGCCCAGGATCCCTACAACCCGAAGGCATGGCTCGTGCCGGGGCCGAACGCGCAGCAGCTCTTCGACGCGATCGCCAACGACCAGTCGCTGACACCGACCACCTCGTCGTCGAAGCCGACGCCGGGCGCCACCGCCTCCACCGACCAGTCGGTGGACCCGTCGACAGTCGAGGTCCACGTGCTCAACGGCACCGGGATCACCGGCCGCGCGGCCGCAGTGCAGAGCGAGCTGGCCGGCAAGGGCTACTCCAACTCCGTCGTGAGCGGGGGCCCGACGCCGACCGTGACCGCGAGCAAGGTGGAGTACCCCACCTCCGACCCGATCCACAAGCGTGAGGCCCAGCAGGTGGCCGCCGTCCTCGGCCTGCCGTCCTCCTCCCTCACCACGGCCTCCGGCATCACCTCGATCCATGTCGTGGTCGGCCCCGACCTGAAACCCAAAGGCGTCCCGTCGGCCCCCAAGCCCCCGGCGAACATCGGGGCGGCGACGACCGGCGCCCACACCGAGAACGCCGGCGACACGGTCAAATGTGCCCCGGCCAGCCCGTGGCCCCTGGGCGGCCTCCCCGCCTCCGCCGCGGCCTACCAGGGCCTCACCGTCGAGCAGGCCTACACGAAAGCCACCAGGAACGGCATCCCGGACTCGGACAAGGCCAACTGATCGAGCGGCAGACCGGCTCTGTGTTGGCCGGGTGGAAGGCGGCGCCCACCGAGCGCAGATAGAAGGCGTAGGCCGCCGACTCGATCTGCTCCTCGCTCAGGTACGGGAGCCATGGATTGCCGAGCTGGGCGCGCCGACCTCCACAAGGAACTCGGCGACCTCGGTCCGCTCTGCGGCCGGTCCGGCGGATCTTCGCGTGGCAGCGCCCGGCCGAGCACCTTGCAGGCGCGGGTAGTCCTTGGGACAGCGGTCAGTCCGCCTCCGCCGCCGCGAGCAGCGCATCGAGCGCCGTTCGCAGCTCGGCTACTTCAGCCGGGGTGGGATCGGCCGGTTCGTGCGGCACCAGCGCAGCGGGGTTCACCACGGCGGTGGTGCCCTGCGGACCAGGCGCAGCCGTGGCGGGGGTGAGGAGCGCGCCGTGGTCGGGCGGCGTGGTGCCGAGGCTGTCGCTGAGTCGCCGCAGTGCGTCCGTGAGCGGGGGCTGCGGGAAGGGAAAGTCCGCGGGGAGCAGCGCGGCCTGCTGGGTGTGGTCGTCGCCGTGGAAGTCCAGGACCCAGTTCTCCCAGCCCGGCAACGGCCAGTTGTGGATGCCGGCCACGGTCTGCACCGCCCAGAGCGAGACGGTGCGTGCCTGAGGGTCGAAGTGGACGCCGCCGTACGGCATGTCGGTGAGTGCGGGGGTGGCCGGCGACGCAACGAGCAGGTCGATCAGGCGGGGGCCGGAGGCGAGGTGTTCGATGGGCTCCCAGTCGCTGCCCCACGCGCGAACACTCCCGTCGGGCAGGCGCAGGGAGACGACAGAGCAGGGCTCGGTGTACTCGGTGGCCGCGAACCCGGAGGGCTCGAAGGTCTCGAACCAGCCCGGCGCACGGGTCAGGTCCCTGCCGAGTCCCAGGTGGTGGGTCAAGTCACCCATGCCGTCGTGCGCGAAGCGGACGTCCCAGCCGGGCCATGTCCGGGCCAGTGCGGCGCGGGCGGCCACGTGGTCGGCCCAGCTGCCCTCGAAGGCGAACCAGAGCAGGATCCGGCGGTCGTGGTCGACGAGTGCGGCGCCCTCGCACCACACGTCGTCGAGCCATTCGTCGATCTCCCGGTTGGCGCGGAAGCAGCGTGTCGCCGCGACCGGACCGGGCAGCAGATCGTCGACCACCCGGTTGGCGGCCCAGTGCGAGTAGTACCGCTGCCAGGCGCCGTTCTCGACCACCACGTACTGCGCTCGTGCTCCCATGACCGGCGAGGCTAGCGCCGCTGGACGACGGGCGACGAACGCTTTTCAGGTGACGAACTCGGGCCGGTCTCGATGTGACTCGGGCCGGGATCTCCATCAACGATGTTCACAAGCTGACGTTGCCGCATGCTCTCCGTGACTGCAAAAATGCCAGTTCAGCGCATACGGCCTCGTGCCTTCAGCGGCACCGGCGGCACCACCTGGCTGCCGCCTCGGTGCGGCACCTCCGCTCACTCCTGGAGCACCACCTCCACCTGGCGCCCGGCGGCCGACGGCTGAGTTGCCTCGACCGCAAGGCGATCGACGGCTTACGGGCGGCGGATCGGACCGGCGCCCCATGCCCGGCTCGATCGGCGCTGCCGCCCAACCCGATCACGGCGCTCGCCGGATCCTTCCGCGGCATCTGGGGGACCGCCAAGTGGATGACGTGCGGGCTCCCTTTCCTAGCCCGGAAACAAGGGAAAAAGCCCCAACCTCCCAGACCGAGCGCAGGGTGGAATCAAGGAAATAAGTGGCAACTTGCCCCCTATATAGACAAACTGGATCCGCCGGTTCGTGATCAGGAACATCCACGTTCCAGAGGAGAGCGCATGGCGGATCAGTCCTCAGAGGTCCTGTCGGAGCCGGACGACCCTGCCGTCGTCCTGAGTGACGCCGCCCCCAGAGGGACGGAGACCGAGCGGGAGCTCGCGCAGGCGCTGGCCGACCTCATGGGCGCTGAGCGCGTTCCGGTCGACAGCCACTTCTTCGCCGATCTCGGCGCCAACTCCCTGGTCATGGCCCAGTTCTGCGCGCGGATACGGAAGAGAGCGGATCTGCCGTCCCCATCCATGAGGGACATCTATCAGCACCCCACGATCCGAAGCCTGGCGGCGGCTCTCGGGGAGGCTGCTCCGGCTCGCGTCGACGCGGTGGACGCCCCATCGGCGCCGGCGCACGTGCCGTCGCCGACTCCGGGGCCGGCCGGGCACCGGTGGAACCATCTTCTCTGCGGAACCTTCCAGTTACTGGTCTTCCTGAGCTACTCCCTCGTCTCCGGATTCGTCACCGCCGCGGGTTACGAGTGGATCGCCACCGGTTCGGGCCTCGCGCACGTCTACCTGCGGTCGTTGCTGTTCGGCGGCATCGGGTTCGTCGCGCTGTGTGCGTTCCCGGTCGTCGCGAAATGGCTCCTCATCGGCCGTTGGCGACCGGGCGAATTCCCCGTCTGGGGCCTGACGTATCTGCGCTTCTGGCTCGTCAAGGCGCTGCTCCACGCGAACCCGATGGTCTTCTTCACCGGGACTCCGCTGTACGTGCTGTATCTGCGGGCCCTCGGCGCACACGTCGGCAAGGGAGTCACGATCCTCTCCCACTCCGTCCCGGTCTGCACCGACCTGCTGACGATCGGCGCGGGCACGGTGATCCGCAAGGACTCGTTCTTCCTCGGTTACCGGGCCCACGCGGGACACATCCAGACCGGGCGGATCACGCTCGGCCGCGATGTCTTCGTCGGTGAGAAGACCGTCCTGGACATCGACACGTCGATGGGCCACGGTGCCCAGCTCGGCCATGCGTCCGCCCTGCACCGCGGCCAGGCGGTCCCGGACGGTGAGCACTGGCACGGATCTCCGGCGGAGCCCACGCGGATCGACTACGTCAGGGTCGCTCCGGCCGGATGCGGCACCGCGCGCCGGGCCTGGTTCGGCCTCGGCACCCTGGTGCAGCTGTTCCTCCTGTACATCCCGCTGGTCGTCGGCGGTGCGTACATGCTGTTCACCGAGGTACCGGCGATCGGCAAGCGACTCGACCCGCAGACGGCCGCACTGTCCCGGTCGGAACTGCTCTCCGACGCGCTGGTGCTCTCCCTCGTGCTGTTCTTCGGGTGCGCCGCCCTGGGGCTGGTGGCCCTGTGCACCGTGCCGCGTCTGCTGGGTCTGTTCGTCAAGCCCGACCAGGTCTACCCGCTCTACGGCTTCCACTACGCGCTGCACCGGGCCACGGCTCGCATGACGAACGTCAGGTTCTTCGCCTGGCTCTTCGGTGACAGTTCCTACATCGTGCACTACCTCCGCGGACTCGGGTACGACCTGTCACGGGTCGAGCAGACCGGGTCGAACTTCGGCACCGAAGTGCAGCACGAGACGCCGCTTCTGGTCTCCGTCGGCAGCGGAACGATGGTCGCCGACGGACTCTCGATCCTCAACGCGGACTTCTCCAGTACGTCCTTCCGGCTGTCCAGGGTGTCGATCGGGCCGCACAACTTCCTGGGCAACAACATCGCCTATCCCGCAGGCGGCAGGACGGGGGGCAACTGCCTGCTCGCGACCAAGGTGATGATTCCCCTCGACGGCGAGGTCCGCGAAGGCGTGGGGCTGCTCGGCTCACCGTGCTTCGAAATTCCCCGAACGGTGGACCGAGACGCACGGTTCGACCATCTGAGGACAGGCGACACACTCCGCCACCGGCTCGCCGCGAAGAACCGCTACAACCTTCGGTCCATGGCGCTCATGCTGCTCGTGCGATGGCTGCACACCTTCGCGCTCACCCTGTTCGGTCTCGTCTCGGTGGACCTGTACGGCGTGATCGGACACGTGGTGATCGCCGGATACCTGGCGATCGCACTCGGTTTCTCCACCGTGTACTTCATCCTGGTGGAGCGCTGCATCACATCGTTCCGTGCGCTGCGCCCCCGGTTGTGCTCCATCTACGACCCGTACTTCTGGTGGCACGAGCGGCTGTGGAAGGTCCCGGACCACTTCCTCAACCTCTTCAACGGCACCCCCTTCAAGAGCCTGGTCTGGCGGCTGCTGGGCGTGCGCATCGGCAACAGGGTGTTCGACGACGGCTGCTATCTCACCGAGCGGACGCTCGCCGCCATCGGCGACGACTGCACCCTCAACGCCGGCAGCAAGATCCAGTGCCACTCGCAGGAGGACGGCACCTTCAAGTCCGACGGCACCACGCTCGGCGCCGGATGCACGCTGGGCGTCGGCGCCCATGTGCACTACGGGGTGACCATGGGCGACGGCTCGGTGCTGGCACCCGATTCCTTCCTCATGAAGGGCGAGGAAGTCCCTCGGAACGCACACTGGGGCGGCAATCCCGCGGTGGACATGCCGGAGAGCGGCAACCGGTCCACCGGCGTTGGCCGGGGAACGTCAACAGCCAACTCCGCCACAACAGCGACGAGTTGAGGAAGGCCATTCGATGGGGACGCGCGTGGAAGCGGACCAGGAGTTCTGGAGCCGGGTACTGACCGCCGGCAGTGGCACCACGGTGCCGCGCTGGGTTCGGGAGCCGGTGCCGGGAGCGGCCGAGCACGAGATGGCGGTGCCGGACGAGGTGACGGAGGCGGTACGGGAACTGGTCCGGCACCGGGGACTGCCGGTCAGCGCTCTGATGCTGGCCGCACACCTCAAGGTGCTGGCCGCATTGTCCGTCGAGCCGGACGTGGTCACGGGTTACACCACCGGTGTGCGCGGCGAGCCGCTGCCGTGCCGGGCGGCCGTCTCCCCGGGGTCCTGGCTGGCACTGCTGTCGGCCGCCCAGCACGCCGAGGCGGAGGTGCTGGAGCACCGGGAGTTCCCGGTGGAGAAGCTACGGCGGGAGCTCGGACTGACGGAGCCGCCGTACGAGGTCGTGTTCGGTCCCATCGGAGCCGACGAGACCCACGCCGACGACGGTGTCCTGCACGTGCGCTGGTCCGACCGGGGCGGACATCTGAGGCTGCGCCTGCGGTACCGCACGGATGTGCTGGACGCCGCGGCGGCGGCACGTATCGGCGGCTACCACCTGACGGCGCTGCGGCTCATGACGGCGGATCCGGACGCCGACCACACGCGGCAGAGCCTGCTGTCGGCGGACGAGGCTCAGGAGCAGCTGGAAGGTCTGGCAGGGCCCCGCCGGCCGCTGCCCGACGCGCGGGCACACGAACTGTTCGAGCAGCGGGTGCGGGCGCATCCACAGGCCGTGGCGGCCGTGCACGGCGAGCAGGAGTGGACGTACGGCGAGCTCGACCGGCGCGCCAACAGACTGGCGCGAGCTCTGCTGGCGAGGGGCCTGGGCCGGGAGGACGTGGTCGCCGTCGTCACCGAGCGCAACCTCGACTGGCCGGCAGCGGTGCTGGCGGTGTTCAAGGCGGGCGGCGTGTACCTGCCGATCGAGCCGCACTTCCCGGCCGGCCGTATCGCGGCGACGCTGTCGCGAGCGGGGTGCCGACTGGTCCTGACCGAGTCCGGCAGCACCCACACCCTCGACCAGGCGCTGGCCACCCTGCCGGGAGTCGAGAAGCTGCTGGTCGACACGGCGTACGCCGAACCGCACGCCGACCATGACCTCGGCGTTCAGGTCGACCCCGGCCAACTCGCCTACATCTACTTCACGTCCGGCTCCACCGGTGAGCCGAAGGGGGCGATGTGCGAGCACGCGGGCATGCTCAACCATCTCCACGCCAAGATCGAGGACCTGGCGATCGGCGCGGGGTGCGTGGTGGCCCAGACCGCCCCGCAGTGCTTCGACATCTCCCTGTGGCAGCTCATGGCCCCGCTGCTGGCCGGCGGGCGGACCCTGCTGGTCGAGCAGGACGTGATCACGGACGTGGAGCGGTTCGTCGACACACTGGAGCGTGGCCGGGTCGGTGTGGCACAGGTCGTGCCGTCCTATCTCGAGGTCGTGGTCTCGTATCTGGAGCAGCATCCGCGTACGCTGCCGGACCTGCGGTGCGTGTCGGTCACCGGCGAGGCACTCAAACGGGAGCTGGTCCAGCGCTGGTTCGCGGTCCAGCCGGGCATCGCTCTGCTCAACGCCTACGGGCTGACGGAGACGTCGGACGACACCAACCACGAGATCCTTCACGGGGTGCCCGACCGGGTGCTGCTCGGGCGGCCCGTGAACAACGTGCGCGTCTACGTCGTGGACGAGTACCTGTCCCTGGTACCGCTCGGCGCCCCGGGGCTGATCGCGTTCTCCGGTGTCTGCGTGGGCCGGGGGTACGTCAACGATCCCGAGCGGACCCGGGAGGCGTACCGGACGGACCCGTACCGGCCGGGTGAACGGCTCTACCTGGGCGGGGACTGGGGGCGCTGGCACCCCGGCGGCAAACTGGAGTTCCTCGGCCGCCGGGACAGCCAGGTCAAGATCCGCGGCTTCCGGATCGAGATCGGCGAGATCGAGAACTGCCTGTTGCGGGTGGACGGAGTACGGGACGGCGCGGTGGTCGTCGCCGAGCGGTCCGGCGGCGGCAAGCAGCTGATCGCCTTCTACTCCGGCAGCAGGCAGCTGCCGCAGGCACTCCGTGAGGCCCTCGGCGCGGCGCTGCCCGCCTACATGGTCCCGTCGGCCTTCCACTGGCAGGACAGCCTCCCGCTGACCGCCAACGGCAAGATCGACCGCAAGGCCCTGACCGCACTGGCCGAGGAGTCGGCACCGGAAAGGGAGGCGGGGAACGACGCCGGCCCGCTCAGCCCCACCGAGCGGAGGCTGGCCGCGGCCTGGGCCGAGCTGCTGGGGGTGCCCGAGCAGCAGATTCGCCGCACGGACCACTTCTTCGACTCCGGGGGCACCTCCCTGACCGCGGTCAGACTCACCCTCGCGCTCGACCGCGTGGTGTCCCTGAAGGACATCACCCGGCACCCGGTGCTCGCCGACCTGGCCGCCCTGATCGACGGCACGGCCCGGGAGCGCCCAGAGCTGCTGGTGCCCCTGTCGGACGGCCGCGGTGTGCCGGAGTGCGCGTTGGTGTGCTTCCCCTACGCAGGCGGCAACGCGGTCAACTACCAGCCGATGGCGAGCGCGTTGGCGGCCGGCGGAGTGGCGGTCCTCGCCGTGGAGCTCCCCGGTCACAACCTGGCCGCACCCCCCGGACCGTTCGCCTCGATCGAGCAGGTGGCCGAGCAGGTCGCCGCCGAGATCACGGCGCGCGGCCTGACCCGGGTCATGCTGTGGGGCCATTCCTCGGGCGCCGCGCCGGCCATGGAGACGGCCAGGAGACTCCTGCAGCGAGGCGTGCGCGTGACGCGGCTGTTCCTCGGTGCGCACCTGCTCGGTACGGCCACCGACCGGCACACGGCCATCGGCGAACTCGACAGCCGCAGCGACGCCGAGATCGCGGCGCGGCTGACCGCGGACACCGGCTATACGGAACTGGCGGAGCTGAACGAGCGGCACGCCGAACACATCGGTGCGGCCTACCGGCACGACTGCCTCGGCGCACACCGCTACTTCCGCGAGGTCCTCGATGCGCCGCCGAGGGTGAGGCTTCCCACGCCGGTCACCGTGGTCGTCGCCGCCGACGACCCGCACACCGCCGATTACGCCGACCACCACATGGACTGGCTGCTCCTGGCCGAACACGTCAGTCTGCACGAGCTCGCCCACGGCGGCCACCACTTCCTTCGCACCCGTCCGGCCGAGGCGGCACAGGCCGTCCTGAGCACCGTCGTACCACTTGCCTCCTCCTGAGACCCGTCGCATCCCCGGCGGTCGACCGAAAGGAATCCGAATTGCCCTTCTCATCCCTGACATCAGCACTCGATGTGGAGCTGCGACCGGACAGACCGGCGCTGCTGCACGTCGACCCACTCGACGACGCCGCCGGCTGGGCGGCCGAGTTCCGCGAGGCGCTGCGCGCGCAGGTCACCGAACACGGGGCGTTGGTGGTCCGTGGGCTCGGGCTGCGGGACGTCGACCAGGTCGGCGCCGTCTTCGCGCGTCTGGCCGACGGCCTGATGGCGGAGAGGGAGGCCTTCGCACCCCGTCAGGCCCACGGCCTCGGCCTGTACGCGTCCACGACCTGGCCCGCCAACCAGCCGATGTGCATGCACCACGAGCTCAGCTACCTGCTCGAGGTGCCCGGTCTGATGCTGTTCGCCTGCCTGGCCGCGCCCGAGCAGGGCGGGGCGACGGCGGTGGCCGATGCCGAAGAGGTGCTGCGGGCCCTGCCCACCGGGCTCACCGAACGGTTCGAGCGCGAGGGCTGGATCCTGACCCGTACCTACAACGACGAGATCGGGGCGAGCCTGGTGGAGTCGTTCGGCACCGGCGACCGCTCCGAGATCGAGCGCTACTGCCGGAGCAACTCCATCGACTTCACCTGGCAGTCCGACGGGACACTGCGCACGGAGCAGCGCCGCAGCGCCGTCGTCCGGCACCCGCTCACGGGCCGGCGCTGCTGGTTCAACCAGATCGCCTTCCTCAACGAGTGGACGCTGGCCCCCGAGGTGCGCGAGTACCTGGTGGACGTCTACAGCGAGGACGGACTGCCGTTCAACACCCGCTACGGCGACGGCAGCCCGATCGGTGCGGACGTCGTCGAGCTGATCAACTCCACCTACGAGGCGCACACCCGACGCGAACCCTGGCAGGCCGGTGACCTGCTGCTCGTGGACAACATCCGCACCGCGCACAGCCGAGAGGCCTTCACCGGAGAGCGGCAGGTGCTGGTCGGCATGGCCGAGCCCCTCCGGCCGGCCGACGTCTGCCCGGCTTCGGAGGCGAGCGAGCGATGACCGACGTACTGCCGACCGCCACCCGGCCGGCCACGCGCGAACCGGCTTCCCTGCCGACCTTCGCCGTGATCAGCGGTGAACAGGTGCAGCAAGCACTGAGTGGGCGCGAGAAGCAGCTCGTGGAACTGGTCGAGGCCGCCTACCGGCTGCACGACGCCGGAGACACGGTCAACCCGCCGTCGTACTTCCTGCGCTTCCCCGACCGTCCCACTGCGCGGATCATCGCACTGCCGGCTTCCCTCGGCGGGTCGGTCCCCGTGGACGGTCTGAAGTGGATCTCCAGTTTTCCGCAGAACGTGAGTGCCGGGCTGCCGCGGGCCTCCGCGGTGCTCATCCTCAACGACCACGACACAGGCTACCCGTTCGCCTGCCTGGAGAGCTCGATCATCAGCGCCACCAGGACCGCGGCGTCCGCGGCACTGGCGGCCGACTGGCTCAGCCGCAGCCGTCCCCGCCCCACCCGCATCGGTTTCTTCGGCACGGGCCTGATCGCCCGTTACATCCACACGTTCCTCAGCGCCACCGGCTGGGCTTTCGAGGCGGTCGGCGTGCACGATGTGTCCGCCGGCAGCGCCACCGGCTTCTGCGGCTATCTGCGGCAGGCCGGCACCACAGCAGCGATCACGGTCCACGACAGCGCCGAGGACCTCGTCCGCGCCAGCGACCTCGTGGTCTTCGCCACCATCGCCGGCCGGCCACACGTCACCGACCCGGCCTGGTTCAGCCACAACCCCCTGGTCCTGCACGTGTCCCTGCGCGACCTCGCCCCCGAGGTCCTGCTGGGCTCGGCCAACTTCGTCGACGACGTCGAGCACTGCCTGAAGGCCGACACGTCGCCCCACCTGGTGGAACAGCTCACCGGCAACCGAGACTTCCTGAACGGAACGCTCAGCGACGTCATGGCCGGGCGCGCCACACCACCACCCGGCCGGCCGGTGGTCTTCTCACCGTTCGGGCTCGGCGTCCTCGACCTCGCCGTCGGCAAGTATGTCTACGACAAGGTGTCCCGGGAGGGGAACCTCCGTCTCATCGATGACTTCTTCCACGAACTTCGCCGTTACGGCTGAGGCTGTCGTCCTCGGCCCGGCACCAGGAGGTCTGTCGTGCCTGTCGTTTCGGCTCCGTACGAATTCAACCAGAGCGATCTCTTCATCGATCTGGAGTCGATCTGCGGATACCCGCTCCATTTGAAGTGCGAGGCGTTCAACTTCGCCGGCTCCATCAAGCTGAAGGCCGCGAAGGAGATGGTGGAGAGCGCCGAACGTGACGGAATCCTGGCACCGGATTCCGTCCTCGTCGAGTCGTCCTCCGGGAACCTGGGGGTCGCACTCAGCGTGATCGCCGCGAGCAAGGGCTACCGGTTCCTGTGCGTGACGGACTCCCGGTGCAACCTCTCGACCAGGCTGCTGATGGAAGCGGTCGGCAGCGAGGTGCACATCGTTGCCGACCAGGACTCCAACGGCGGCTTCCTGGGCACGCGAATCGAGTACGTCCGTGCGCTGTGCGCCTCCGACGACCGGTACGTCTGGCTCAGCCAGTACACCAATGAGGGCAACTGGTGGGCGCACTACCGCACGACGGGCCCGGAGATCGCCCGTCAGTTCCCGGAAGTGGACGTCCTTTTCGTCGGGGCGGGCACCACCGGGACCCTGATGGGCTGCGCGCGCTACTTCCGGCAGCGGCACCGGCCGGTGCGGATCGTCGCCGTGGACAGCGTGGGTTCCGTGGCGTTCGGCGGCGAGCCGGGCCGCCGGATGATCCCGGGCCTCGGTATGAGCATGCGCCCGCCGCTGCTCGACGAGTCCTATGTGGACGAGGTGATCCAGGTGGAGGAGACGGACACCATCCGCATGTGTCGGCGCATGGCCAGACGCGGCTTCCTGTTCGGCGGCTCCACCGGAACGGTGGTCAGCGCCGCGACGGACTGGCTCGCACGACATGACGGGAGTGTCGTCACAGCGGTGGCCATCGCGCCGGACCTCGGCGAGCGCTACCTCGACACCGTCTACCAGACCAACTGGCTGCAGGACCTGTACGGCGATCAGATGCTCGACATCGCCGACACCACTGACACCGCACAGGTGGACACCCTGGCCCCGGAGGCCTAGTGACCTGATCCCGCCGTTGTCGGTGACGGATGCACGGCGGGCTGTGCTGCAGGGACGGGTGCGTCGACGGTCGACGGCTCAGGCTCTCTGGCCTTGCGGTCCCGGATCGTTCCGGAGTGTGCCGAGGGGCATTCGATCACGGAGGTGTCACGGCGGCTGAAGGCCGCTCCGGACACGGTCCGCACCGGGCGAAGCCGCTTCCTCGCCCGCGGTCTGGAGGGCCTGTCCGACGAGCCCAGGTCAGGCGTCGCCAGGAAGAACACCGATGCCGATGTGGAGCGGGTCATAGTCGAGACGCTGGAGGAGAAGCCGGCGAACGCCACATACTGGTCGACCCGGTCGATGGCCCCGGCAGGCGAACCGGCTTGCCGTCCGACGGGAGGAGGACATAGGGGCGTAGGCCCACCGGGATCAACGTTCACGTTGAATCCCGCGACTACCTGGACCACCTGCGCTCGGCTGCGGCCCGCGGCCAGCTCGCCGAGGTCTTGGACACCATCCGCGACCATCACGCCTTCATCCGCATGCAGGGTCATGGCGAGTTGGCGGCCGGCAGTTCCAGGTTGAGCTCGTAGCCGCCGTCGGGCGTCGGCCCGCAGCTGATGGTTCCGCCGAGGAGTTCGGCGCGTTGGCGCAGGCCGATGAGGCCGTGATGGGCGCCGGGCAGGAGGAGCGCGGGCCGGGTGGGGGCGCTGTTGGCGACGGTGGTGCGGATGGTGCCGTCCGCGTGAGTGATGTGGACGATGGCCCTGGCACCGGGGGCGTGTTTGCGGACGTTGGTCAGGGCCTCCTGGACGGTGCGGTAGACGGCGCGCTGGATGGTGGGAGGAAGGTCGTCAGGCAGGTCCGTCTTCAGTTCCGCGTCGATGCCGCTGGTTTCGACCAGCCGCTCCAGGGTGGCGAGGGACGGTTGGGGGGTGAGTTCTGTGTGGCGACTGCCGGAGGCGCGCAGCACGCTCACCATGTGCCGCAGCTCCTCGAGGGTCTGCACGCTGAGCTGACGGATCGTGGTTGCGGCGTGTCTGGTCTCGGCGTCCCGGCTGCCCACCTGGAGTGCTCCGGCCTGGACGGCGATGAGGCTGACCTGGTGGGAGACCACGTCATGCATCTCCCGGGCAAGTTGTGCGCGCTCCTGTGCGAGGACGCTCTGGGCCGTGAGCAGCCGTTCGTGCTCGCGGGCCTCGGAGATCTCGGCGAGCCGTTGGGAGAGGTCGCGGCGCGCCTGTACGAGCTGGCCCAGAAAGACGGGAGCGGCTGCGGTGGCCAACGTGTAGGTGAGGTGCAACAGCGTGTCGGCGTGGGTGAGTTCGTTGGCTTTCAGGGACGACCACGGCCAGGGCAGGAAGTCGGTGATCGCGTAGGCCAGGGCGCAGCCCGCCAGCAGGACGCGGTGGCGGCTGAACGAGGCGAGAGCGTACAGGGCGGCCGTGGTGGCGAACACCGCGTCGGTGGTCATGGCGGCGGGGATCGTGAGCGTGAAGGCCAGCAGCGGTCTGTGGCGGCGCAGTGCAAGGGCGAGGCCGGCCAGGAGCGGCCAGACCATGGCCGGCAGTGCCTCGATGTCGACATGAACCCACGCGTCCGCCAGCGCGACCAGGACCAGGGAGGCGTCCAGTAGCGCAGCCGACAGTCCTCTCGGTTTCACCGGGCGTCCGCGCCCTGGGGCGGCGCCAGCAGACCCGCGCGTTCGGCGATCAGGGCGGCCTGAACGCGGCTGCTGACCTGCAGCTTGCCGAGCACGGTGCTGACGTGGCCTTTGACCGTGCCGGTGCTCAGGTGCAGACGTTCGCCGATGTCGGTGTTCGCCAGGCCCTCGGCCATGAGCATGAGCACGGCCCGCTCGCGCTCGGTCAGCCGGGCGGTGAGGCGGGCGGCGGGCTCGCGACCGTCCTGGTCGAGGTATCCGTCCACCACGGTGCGAGTGATCTTGGAAGACAGCACCGTCCCGCCCTCGGCCAGGGCTCGCACCAGATAGGGCAGCTGCTCGGGGTCGGTGTCCTTGAGCAGATAGCCGGCGGCTCCCGAGCGCAGTGCGGTCGCCACGTATTCGTCGGTGTCGAAGGTGGTGAGCATGGCCACCACGGGAGGATCCGGCATGCGGCGGATGTCGGCCAGGACGGTGAGGCCGTCCACGTCCGGCATCCGGATGTCCAGGAGAACGATGTCAGGCTGTGACTCACGCACCATGGGCAGGGCCCGGCTGCCGTCGACCGCCGCCACTACCTCGATGTCGTCTGCCGCATTCAGGATGTGCGTGAAGCCCGTGCGGATCAGAGCCTCGTCGTCGACCACCAGTACCCGGATCACCTGCGCTCCGCTCCTCACATGCTCGCCACTCGATGCGTACCACCGCGGCAGCCGTCCTTCGTCGGGCCGGAGGCGATTCCCGCCGATTGGCGGCGCGGCCCCAGCCAGTCGGCCGGAGTGGCTTCGGCAGGTTGGCGGGGGGCCTTCGGAAACGCGTCGGGTGATGTGGGGCGGTGGCCTGGCAAGACCTGAAGACATGACGCAGAACGCAACGCCGGCTGCGCCCACGCAGGCGCCGCATGACCTTGAGGCGGAGCGCCCCTCCGCCCCTGCTGGTGCAATGCCGTCGACCGGACGGCTGATCGGCATTGACCTGGCCCGTGGCCTCGCAGTCTTCGGCATGTACTCCGCCCATGTCGGCCCCGACGTGACAGTGGGCGGGCCGGTGGGGTTCCTGCTGGAGACGGCGCGGGGCCGCTCCTCCGCCCTCTTCGCGCTGCTCGCCGGCTTCTCGCTGGTCATCATCACCGGCCGGCCGCACCCCCACACCGGGCGCTCCGGCCGTCAGGCAGTGGCCAGGATCGTCATCCGGGCCGTTGTCCTCCTGGCGCTCGGATACGCCCTGACCGCTCTCGACACAACGGTGGAGGTGATCCTCAGCTTCTACGGACTGCTCTTCCTGGTTGTTCTCCCGCTGTACCGGTTGCGGGCGCGGACGCTCGCGCTCATCGCCGCCGCGGGCGCGTTGATCCTGCCCCAGGCCCTGTACGCGGTACGGAGGTCGATCGAGGACGGGACCTGGTCAGACGCTGTCACGGCCTGGGACCCGCTGGCCCGGATCAGCGGCACGGACGGCATTCTCGAACTAGCGTTCACTGGTGCGTATCCGGTTCTGACCTGGACACCGTTCCTCGTCGCGGGCATGGCTGTGGCCCGGCTGGATCTCTCGCGGTCGGGCATCCGGTCTCGGTTGGCTGTTGCGGGCGGGGCGCTCGCTCTGTTGGGCTACGGCGGCTCCTGGTTGGCCCTGCGGCTGGTCCCGCACGCTCTTTCCACCATCGCGGCCGCCACGGGCGAACCAGCGTCGTCGGCATGGTGGTCCGACACCGTCGGCGAACCCGAGAACGGCGTCCCGCCCGCCTGGCTGCTGGTCGCCGCACCGCACAGCCAGACGTCCTTCTCGATCCTCGGCAACACGGGCGTCGCCTTGGTGGTGGTGGCCGGCTGTCTGACCGTCGCCGACCGGATGCCGCGTCTCACGCGTCTGGCCAGTCCCATCGCGGCGGTCGGCATGATCGCGCTGACCGACTACGTCCTGCACATCGTCGCCCTCTGGTTCTTCGCCGACGTCTGGTACGTGCCCGCGACCGAGGGGGACACCATGAGCGCATTGCCGGTACTCCTCGGCTTCCTGGCGGCTGCCGTACTCCTGGCGGCCGTGTGGACGCGGCTGTTCCGGCGCGGTCCCCTCGAGTACCTGCTCTACGTCGCCACCCGGCCCGCGCGGCTCATCAGGTAGGTGAGCGGCGACTCCGCCTGGCGGGCGGTGTCACCCGGTCGGCGACGCGAGTTCGGCTTCGGGGTCGTGTGAAGGCTTGGGGCGAGTTCGGCACAGTGTCGCTGCCGTCGACGCGGTACCCAAGACGGTGGGTGCGCCGAGTTGGCCCGATCGTGACGCCCCCCACCACCGTCACCTCGAGATCCCCCCCGGGGGAAACATCCAGTCGCTCGACGAGCACGAAGCAACGTCAGCTTCTGAACACGGTGGAGTGCGGGCAGGTGGCCCACGAAGCTGAGCATCCGTCAGTAAAGTCAGTATTGGGTCAGCATCGGCCTGATGAGAACTGCGAAAATGCCAGTTCAGCGCGCTCGACCCCGAGATTTCAACGGTACCGGCGGCAGCTCCGGCGCGGGCAACGGCCCCCCTTCGTACCCCTTCACCTCGCCGAATCGGGTCCCTTTCGTCCAGTCGTCGCGGGCCTGCTCGATCTCTGACTGGGTGCGCCCCGCGAAATCCCACCACATATCACGTGATTGGCGATTCTTCCCAGGTCAGGGGCATCGAAGACCCTCGGACGTCAGCAAAAGGTCAGCATTGGACGCCGAGGAGACAGCACCGCATGGCGGCACGCGCGCTCGCCCGCGGGATGGGCACCTTCTTCAAGGGCTGCGAGCACCCCGAGTCCCGTTGGTCGAAGTGCCCGCACGAGTACAAGATCCGGTACCGCAATGGGGGGGGGCAAGCATACGGAGGAGTCCGGCTTCGGAACCCAGGACAAGGCGATCGCGCGTTTGATGGAGGTCTACAACCAGAAGAAGGCGATGCCTCGGTCCCAGTCGAAGGCGGAGCGGATCCAGAAGTACGGGCGGATGCGCTTCGAGGAGTATGTCGAGGAGTGGAAGGCCGGCCAGCGGCACCTGGCTGTCTCGTCGCTGCGGCACCTCGACTCGCTGCTGGAGCACCACCTCTACCCGGCGCTCGGCAGTCGGCGGATGAACTCCTTCGACCACAAGGTGGTTGACGGCTTCATCCGAACCATGGAACGCAATGGTGTTGGTGTGGCCACGCAGTCCAACGCCTTCGACAAGCTGCGCGCGGTTCTCCTCGATGCGCATCGGCTCGGTATTTTCTCCGACAACCCGTTGGATGGCGTCAAGCCGCCGCAGTACGACCGGCTCGGGCGGTGATCCCGTCTCTCGAACAGCTTCGAGCGATACGGGCCGCGGGTGACGACGCCTTCATGCTGGTCGTGGACCTGATGAGCGGCTGCGGCCTGCGGAACGGCGAGGCCTTCGCGGTGAACCTGGACAACATCGTGGCCGATGACGTGTACCGGGTCACCGAGCAGGTCGTGCTGTCGACTCGCCGGTACGGGCCGCTCAAGCACAGGAAGGCGGGGGAGTACCGCGACGTGCCCCTTCCCGCGCGGATCAGGGAGACGATCGAGTGGTACGCCGACACGTACGGCACGTTTGACGGCTGCCTGCTGCGTCAGCCGACCGACCCTCGCAAGCCGTATCCGCATTGGGGGATGGACAACCAGTGGAAGCGGATCAGGGCAGCGGGCAAGGCGGACGTCCCGGAAGGGATGGTCCTCTACGGCAACCGCCAGTTCTACGCGTCGAACTGCCTGAGCAACGGCATCCCGATCACGGACGTCGCCGAGTGGATGGGACACAAGAGCGTCGACGTCACGTTCAAGATCTACCGGCACCTTCTGCCGGGATCGATCGGCAAGGCGGCGCAGGTGCTGGACATGGCACTCGCAGCCTGACGCGGCGGGTGATTCCTGGCCGCGCCGGTGGCCAGGAATCCAGCGTGGAGGAACTCAGCCGAGCTTCTGCTGCCGAGCCCAGGCGTGCACATCGGTGACCTTGAACTGCAGCTTGGCGCTACGGCCGTTCCCGAACTTGTAGGGGACGAGTCCGAGTTTGGGTGCATCTCGGTACACACATGTGATCGACATGTTCAGATACTCGGCGGTCTGCTTGGCGTTCATGAACTGCATGGGCATGCAAGGTCCTCAAGGTCACATTCGACGACAGGGCCTGAGCCTCCGCTGTAGACCGCGGTTTGCCGGGCAGCGGATCGAGTGGTACGGAAACGCTCCCTCGTGATTTCCGAGCACCGGCATCTGAGCCCTTGGCCCCAGGGCCGCCGCGCAGTGGGTGACTCGACCGGAGATAGGGGATCCGGCCTTCGGCGCGCTGCACGTTCGTCTCAGCAGTTCCCTGGTTGCTGGTGGTGCACCATCTGCCGCGCTTCTGACCCACGCAAATGTCTGATGCCTGGGGCGGTGGCCATCTTCTCGATCACCGGAGCGCCGATGGCCGCGTCCCAGCCGTCGCCGTCTGCGAGGTTATTCAGCAGCTCCTCCAACACCTGGGCTGGGGTGCCGGACCAAGGAGGCCAGTGGGGCGCCCGTCGAACCCAGGATGGGCGGTTTGTCGTTGCAGGGCTGTGACGGGACGGGGGGATTGTTGTCGAGAACGGCCGAAAGAATGGCGTGCACGGGACAGGCGCGACCTGCCTGTTTCCACGTCATGTGCTCTTTCTGGGGGGGACCAGTTCTGATGCGTTCCACTATGCCTCGCGCGATGGCTTCGACCGCTGTCGCGGTGTCCGCCGTGTTTCTGCTCGGCGCGTGCAGCAGTACCGGTACTGGTTCTGGGGCTGGTTCGGTTCATGCGGGCGGTTCGGCTGCAGCGGCTCCGGGCGGGACTCAGCCGGCGGCCACCGCGTCTGCAGGCGATGGCCAGACGGTGCCGGCTGCGTCTGCGAAGATCACCGGATGCCGGAACCTGGTCGCGACCGCGGCGGTCAAGACGGCGGTCACCCGGGCGTACACCAGCCACAACGCCCTTTTCCACCACATCAAGCCGCGCCCGGGCCAGTTCCTTTACGGGCAGTGCGGGGACACGCGGTACGCCGCGACCGCCTTCGAACTCACCCCGGGCGCGACGCGCCAGGAGCAGGTCGGCATCCAGGACGATGGCAGTGCGCGCAAGTACTTCATCCTCCGGGGCGGCCGGCCCTGGGGTTACAGCCACAGCGCCGCCCCGTTCAGCGGCGGCTGCGTCGGAATTCCCCGGGAGCTCTCCCAGCTGTGGGACAACTGCCCCTCTGAATGACGGCTGACCAGTGCTGTGGGGCCAGGATGAGGACGAAGCGTCGCCGCCTGGCCTCCAAAAGCAGGTGCCGTTCGTGTCGGCCTCACACCCAGGGCTCGCCGGGGCGCACGCTTGATACGAGAACTGGCCCGTCGTCACGGGGGAGAGCGACGGGCCCAGCGGCCCCACGGTGCCACACCGCCGGCCGAAGCGCACCCAATTCGAGAAGCAGAAGCAGGAGCCGTCAGCTGAGACCGAGCCTGCTGAGCGCCGTGGTCCAGTCGATAACCACGGCCTGCTGCGCAGCCGCCCGGGTGACCTTCCCGGAGCAGACGGCCACTCTGTACGAGAACGCGAACCCCTACCTGATCAACGAGCCGTCCGGTGCCCTGGACACCGGACGCGCCAGCTACACCGCGCTCGATGACCGCACGGTGCGGGTGAGCGGGGCCGAGTACCACGAGGCGGACACCTGCACGATCAGGCTGGAGGGCTCCCGCCTGGTGGGCTGCCAGACCATCGCGATGGGCGGGATCCGCGACCGCGACGTCATCGAGCACCTGGCACCATGGCCTCGCCCGGGCTGTGAAGGTCTCCTTCCCCCGGCCTGTCCGGCAGGGCGACGTCCACGACCGCGACTGCTGTGGAGGCCGGCAGCACGCGGCGCTGGTCACCTCCCCGTCCCCGCGGCGACCGGCTAACCCGCGGAGGCGACCCGAACACCAGCGGTTGTGGGCCCCGCAGCCGGCACGGCCGGAAAGCGGGTCTGGCGGCACCCAGGACATGAACCGCGACGAACTCACCTGGCAGGATGTGCTGTTCAAGGGCCTCGAGGTACTGGTCACCGCGGCGGCGTACGGCGCGTGCGGGATGGTGGCGCGGTTGAGCGGCCGCCGCGACGCGGGCTCGTGTCCAGCCTGTGGCCGGGCATCGGCTCGTGTGCAGGACCGCTACGAGCGCCGTCTGCAGGATCTCCCGGTGGCCGGGCACGCCGTGCGGACCCTTGCTGTCGGTGAGGCGATTCGTCTGCGCTGACGGCTCCTGCTCTCAGCGCACATCTGTCGCACAGATACCGGGTTTGACCATCCCCTACGCCCCGGTGCACCGATCGACTGGGCGCGGTGCCGGACCGGATCGCGCTCGCATTGACCGGCCGGGCCGGAGCTCGGACGGGCCAACGCCCTGGGAGTGACGGCGGGGCGGATGGGACTGTTGAACCGGATCGGGGCGATGCCCGACCCGCTCTACGACACCCCGCGCATCCTCGGTGTCGTCGATTCGCAGCCGATGAGGACAGGAAGCCGCGGACCTTCAGCAACCGCAGATCCAGGATCGGGTTGTCGGTGCGGAGCGCGTGCACCGCGAACGCTGCGAGCAGCAGGACCCCGATGGCCAGCGGGACCACGACGTGCCGATCGGCGAACGAAATGTGCTTGCTGGCCTCGTTCAGGCCGAAGACCACCCCGGCGCAGGCCGGGGAGAGCACCAGGAGGCCAAGGACATCCAGCTTCCCGGCGGTGCGTGACCGCCTGGTCGGCATGGTCCGCCAGGCGAGCACGATGGCGGCGATGCACACCGGGACGTTGATGAAGAAGATCCAGCGCCAGTTCCAGTCATCGACGATGGCGCCACCGACCACCGGGCCCAACGCGGACGGGATCCCGAACGCGATGAGACTGCGGGCATCCCCGGCGGTGCCGCACAGTACCGACCCGAGGAGGCACAGGCGGATGCTCGTGCTCCACATCGTCCGGGCGCCGAAGCGTTCCAGGGTCCAGCCGGACAGGGCCATCACCGCGGCCATCGCCGGCGGGTATCCAGAAAAGCTTGCGGGGCCTGCCATCCGGACGGGGAAGGCAGGCCCCACAGCGGGCATGGCTGCGGGTCAGGGCTCGGTCGGGGTGTCGGCCGATCCGCCTTCGGGGACGAGGTGGGCTGTCATCTCCTCGTGGGTGGGAGCTGCCGGCAGGGTGCGGGTGCGTTCCGGGCGCAGCCCGTCGAGGAAGACGCCGAGGTGTCGCGCGGCCAGCGCGGTGGCCTGCTGGGGTGGGAGGTAGGGCAGGGGGCGGCAGATCAGCGCGGCAGTGGTGATCAGGTCGACGGCTGTGATGTCGGGCCGGAGAGCCTGGCGGGTGCGCCCTTCGGTGAGGATCTCCTCCAGTGCGGCGGCGATCTCCCGTTGCAGTTCGCGGGCCTGGGGTTTGTTCGTCATCGGGCCCCCGATCAGGGGCAGTGACAGCAGGTCGCGGTTGTCGATGAGGTCCTGCAGGAAGGTCTCCACAGCCGTGAACGGGTCGGTCTGCGCCTGCTTCGCCGCCGCGCGGGCGGTGTCGAGCACGAGGGCGAATCCGTCCAGGAGGACCTGGGCGATCAGGGCGTCGCGGTCAGGGAAGCGTCGGTAGAGGGTGGCGATGTTCACGCCTGCCCGGCGGGCGATCTCGTCCAGGGGGACGGCGGTGCCCGACTCACGGAAGGCGGTGCGCGCCGCGGTCAGGATCTGGGCGCGGTTGCGTGCGGCGTCGGCGCGCAGCTGCGGGGTCCCGTCTCGCCCTGGGGTGCTGCCGGTCACGGTGGTCCACCTCTGCTGTCGTCGTGCTCCGCGTGCGTGCCGAGCGTACGACACCCAGGATAAGTGAAGGATTTACTGCGGTTAGTGCTAGCCTGGTCCGTGTCGGCCCGTGGAACGCGATGGCTGGACCCAGAGCCCCGACCTCCCTTGCATTCGTGGGCAGGGGGCGGCGGCGCGGCTGGTGCACCCGGTGTGTCCCGAGAGCCGGTTCGTCAACACGGGAAGGAAAGAAGACCTATGACCTCACTGGGCAGCAGCCGCTTCGCGGGCAAGGCCGCGGTGGTGACCGGAGGCAGCCGGGGGATCGGCGCGGCGGTCGTCGCGCGTCTGGCCGCAGAGGGAGCCGCGGTCGCCATCGGCTACCGCGGCAACAAGCAGGCGGCGGACGAGCTGGTCGACACGGTCACGGCCGACGGCGGCAGGGCACTGGCCGTGCGCACGGACGTCGCCGATCCCGAGCAGACCAGGGCCCTGGTCGAGCAGGCGGTGTCCGAGTTCGGCCGGCTCGACGTCCTGGCCTCGTGCGCCGGCATCGAGCACTTCGACGCGCTGGAGAACATCACCCCGGCCGACTTCGACCACGTCTTCGCCGTGAACACTCGCGGTCAGCTGTTCGCCGTCCAGCACGCCGCGGCCCACATGCGGGAGGGCGGGCGGATCGTGCTGACCTCCTCGGTGAGCGCCTCCCGCGCGGTGTTCGGCCACACCCTGTACGCCTCGTCCAAGGCGGCCGTGGAATCCATAGTCCTCAACCTCTCCGCAGAGCTCGGCCGGCGCGGCATCACAGTCAACGCGATCGCCCCCGGCGGCACCGCCACCGACATGGCCGCGGAGCACGGCGCCCGCTATCAGCACCCCCTGCTCAGGGATTCGATGCCGCTCTCCCAGTGGCTGTCGGTCCACGGCGCTCTCGGCCGTCTGGCCAAGCCCGAGGAGATCGCCGCGGGTTATGCCTTCCTCGCCTCCGACGACGCCGCCTACATGACCGGCCGCACGCTGCCCGTGGACGGCGGCTTCTTCTAGAAGCCTTCTCGACCGAGGCCCGCTGCCGTCGACGGCCCATGTCGTGACCGGCGCCGGTCCCGCCACCCCGCTGCGTGACCGGCGTCATGCGGCCGGCCGGCAGCCGCTGACGCGGACTGGCCCGGCCCAGGCGCTCCCTAGGCAAGTCCGCACGGATGAAGCCCAGTTGGCGCTCATACAAGAAGTCCCTACCGCAGGCCGCGCGTAAGCGGCAGATACCCACATGCAGCACACCACGCCCGTTCCCCCGCACACGTACCCCGAGGGTGTCGAGTCGAGCCCCTCCACCTCCTCGGCCGACCCCTCGGCGGGGGCGTCCGTCGACGTGCCGCTGGGCTCCCGCCCTGAGAACAGCGAGCGACGCGGCCGCCATGCCCTGCTCGACACCGAGCCGGGTGTCCCCACTCCGGTACTCGCCGCAGGCGCCGCGATCCGCAAGGCCATGCTCGTCCCGGTGGTGACCGCGCTGGCGATCGGAACGGTGTTCGTCGCGGTGTACCTGGCGGCCTTCCACGCGCCCACGGCTCACCACCAGCCACTGGGCATCGCAGCCTCCGACCGGACGGCCGCACGCACCGAGCTCGCCCTGAACGACACCGCGCCGGACGCCTACACCTTCCACCGCTACGCCGGCGCCGACGCCGCCCGCGACGCCGTCACGCACGACCGGGTGCCCGCCGCCCTGGTCACCGAGGGCAATAGCACGGTGCTCCTCGCGGCGGGCGCCCAGGGGCCGTCCACTGTCGCCGGCCTGCAGGCCGCCGTCACCTCGGTGGTCGGACACCCGGTAGTGGTCGAGGACGTTGTACCGCTGGCGCCCGGCGATGCCCGCGGACTGTCGGTCTTCTACGCCTCCTTCGGCGTCGTGCTGGCCGGCTTCCTGTTCTCGGTGGCCTCCTACCAGATCGCCCCGCGCCTGCAGCTGGCCGCCCGGCTGGCCTCCACCGCGGTCTTCGCGGCCGCGAGCGGCGTCA
Source organism: Streptomyces sp. NPDC001093 (assembly GCF_040298985.1). Classification (NCBI taxonomy): domain Bacteria; kingdom Bacillati; phylum Actinomycetota; class Actinomycetes; order Kitasatosporales; family Streptomycetaceae; genus Streptomyces; species Streptomyces sp. NPDC001093. The sequence continues at coordinate 57,453 of NZ_JBEPBF010000029.1, forward strand.
TGGTGGCGCTCCTCGGCCACCAGGCCTTCCACGCCTTGCCAGCCGCGTTCACCACCGTGGCCGTGATCGCGGGCCTGTTGGCCATGGCCACGGCGGTATCAGCCGGAGTGCTGCTGCGCATATGCGGTCCGATCGGCATGCCTGTGGCGTCGGTGGTGCTGCTGATCTTCGGCAATGCCACCTCCGGGGGCATCCTGCCGCCCTCCTTCCTGCCGCCGTGGCTGGCTCCCCTGGCGCAGATCATGCCTCCGGCCGCCGCCGTCCGGGCACTGCGCGGCGCCGGCTACTACCACTGCGCGCACCTGGCCAGCGGCCTGCTCGTGCTCGCCTCCTGGACGCTCGGGTGCCTGGCCGTCCAGTACACCCTCGACGTCCGAGCCGCTCGGCGGAAGGCGCCCGCGGTATGACCACTCCGGGTACGGCGGACGGCCCAGAGCCACCGAAAGCGGCCCGGGCAGCGGCTGAACGCGTTCAGGTGGCCGCGGCCCCGCCCGCGGAGTCGGTGGCGGCCGGAGCGGTCGTCAGGTTCGCCTCGATCCGTCTCCGCACCCGCAGGGCTTCTTTGCGCTCCCCGTCCGCCGGCCCTGCGGCGGTGAGCTCTTCCAGGTCGCTCCATGACCGCTGCACCCGGTCGCGCAGGGCCTGGCCCGCGCGAGTGGCGGCCACGACGACAGCCCGACGGTCGAGCGGAGAGGGCTTGCGGGTGACGAAGCCGGCCTGCTCCAGGCGCTGCCCGGTCGCCTCGCTGTCGCGATGGCGCTGCGCGCCACCCTTGACTGCTATTCAGATCCTCGCGCGAGACGCCGACTCTCCAGACCGTAAGCCAGAACGTTCAGTGCCAGCGAGACGCTCGCTACGACGGTCTGCGGGCCACGGACCCTGGGCGGCCTCGCCGGGACCTGTTCCTCCTGTTCCCGGCCGCTGCCCGGTCCGGACGCCCCGGCGTCCGCGCGGTCAAGGGCGGACGCGGGCCATGGCCCGTCGAACAGGGCTGTTCCCGGGAAGAGGGTCGACGACAATTGCGTGATCCAGTAGACGGACGCGGCGGCGGTGCTGACCTGCAGGCGGTCCCGGGTCCAGGGGCCGCGGCGGCCCCACAGCGTGTAAAGGCCGGCCATGCCCACCGCGGTGCCCATGCTCATGGTCTGAGCGTTGTGGAACTTGGCGTGCGGCGGCCAGTTGGGGTTGTAGATGTGGGTTTCGTTCCAGTCGAAGAAGTAGCTGCCATACGCCGTCACGAGAGAGGTCAGGGTCAGCAATGTCTTTCCGGTGCTGATCCTGGTCATAGAAGCCTCCTTGAGTGGATGGTGAGGGGCTGAATTCTCCATGGCTTGGAGCACATTGATGCTCGGCCCTGGGCGGGCCCAGTGCCCAGCCGGTCGGTTGTAAATGGCGATTTTCGACATAGGCAGGCCTGCAGTGGCGATATCCGTGACATTCGACGAGCTCGATCTCAAGATCATCCATGCGCTGCAGGTGGACGGGAGAGCACCCTTCAGCAAGATCGCCGGCGTGCTCGGACTGTCCGACCAGACTGTGGCCCGCCGCTACGCCTCCCTGCGCTCGGCCAAGAAGATCCGTGTCACCGGCCGCACCGACCCAGCGCGAGTAGGCGAGGTCGCATGGTTCGTCCGGGTCCGGTGCACCCCCGACGCCGCCCGGGTTATCGGCGAATCGCTGGCCCGCCGGCCGGACACCTCGTGGGTGAAACTGACATCCGGCGGCACTGAGATCGTCGCTATCGTGCGGGCGCCCACAGGCCGCGACAGCGCGACATTCCTGCTGGGAAAACTGCCCCGTACCCCGCGCGTGATCAACGTCAGCGCCAACTGCCTGCTCCACGTGTTCTTCGGGGGACCACAAGGCCATGTCCACGCACTGTCCCCCGAGCAGGTGGCCCAGTTGGAGTCCCCACGCGCCGCGGACGGACCACAAGTCGACCTGGACGACACTGACAAGCAGTTGCTGGCCCTGCTTGAGCGCGATGGCCGCACGGATGTCACGGCGCTGGCCACGGCCACCGGCCGGCCCGCGACCACCCTGCGGCGCCGCCTCGCCGACCTGAGGGCAAGCGGGGCCCTCTACTTCGACGTCGACTTTGACTACCGCAGCCTCGGCATGGCCCACCAGACCATGCTCTGGCTGTCGGTAGCCCCGGACCAAATGGTGGCAGCCGGCCAGGCCCTGGCCGCCCATCCCGAGGTCCCTTTCACCGCCGCGACCACCGGATCGACGAACCTCTTCGCCAGTGTGCTGTGCCCGGACCCCAGCGCCCTGTACACCTATCTCACCACCAAAGTCGCGACCCTTCCTTCAGTCCAGTGCATGGAAACGGCCCCGGTCATCCAGACGCTCAAGAACTCATGAGTCCAGCAGGTCGCTGACACCGGGCAACACTGGCCAAGACGATTGCCACGACAACGAGGGGCACGTCGGCCGGGGTCATTGTCCGAAAGCGTCGCCGTTGGCATTCCCGCCGCCGGCGGCCCGCACGACAGCCCGGTCCAGCACGTGGTCACCGCGCCGCGTAGGCGCCGCCGTTGACGTGGATCACCTGGCCGGTCAGGTGGCCGGAATCGGGCCGGCCGAGGAAGAAGATCGCCTCCGCGATCTCGTTCGGGGTGCCGGGCCGCTGGTTGAACGCGGCGGACACCCGTGCCGCGACCCACTCCTCGGACACCGTGCCGGCGAAGAACTCGGTGTCCAGAGTGACCCCCGGTGCCACGACATTGGCAGTGATCCCGCGAGAACCCAGCGCCCTCGCGGTCTCGACGTTCCATGCCTCCAGGGCAGCCTTGGCTGCGCCGTACGAACCGGATCCCTGCTTGGCAGCCACCGAACCGACGGTGACTATGCGTGCTCCGTCCGCCAACCGCGGCTTGAGTGCCTCAGTGACCAGGACCGTGGTGAGCACGTTGGCCTCGAAGTTGGCCCGCCACGCGTCGGCCACACCGGCAAGGTCGCCCGCGGCGACGGGCGGACGGCGACGGTCGGTGTTGCCGCCAGCATTGTTGACCAACACGTCGATGGTGGCCGGCAGCTGGTCGAGCGCCGTCCGAACGGCGGCCGGGTCGGCGGCGTCGAACGCGGCGTGGGTCACCCCCAACCGCTTGGCGGTGGTGGCCAGCACGTCACTACGTCGACCTGTGATCGTGACGTCGTGCCCGGTCTTGGCGAACAGTTCTGCGGTGGCGGCGCCGATGCCCGTCCCGCCACCGGTGATGACGACGCTGCGCTTCGTCGTAGGGGTCATGGGGCAGAAGTCTCGGCTCTGAATATTCGAGGAGTCAAGAGATATTCGAATATCCAGGGTCGTTGTGTATCCTGCCGTCCATGTCAACCAGTGCGAAGACCCGTACGGACGAGGTGCACGCTCGGCTGCGGGCTGACATCCTCGGCGGGCGCTTCGCGCCGGGCGAGCGGCTCAAGTTCACGCCGCTGTGCCAGGCCTACGACGCCAGCGTCGGGCTGATCCGGGAGGTGCTCAGCCGACTGGCCGAGCAGGGATTGGTACTGGCCAACCCGCAGGTTGGTTTCCAGGTCACGCCGATCTCCGTCGATGACCTACTCGATCTGACCCGGACGCGGACGGACATCGAGTGCCTGGCCCTGCGGCGTGGCATAGAGCGGGGCGACATGGACTGGCGTGCCCGGCTCGTTGCGACCCATTTCATCCTTGCCGACACACCTCGCCGCGACGTGTTCACTCCAACCCGCGTCACCCCGGCGTGGGAAGCCGCCCACGCGAACTTCCACGACGCCCTGGTCGCCGGGTGCGGCAGCCCTCGTCTCTACGCGATCGCGACGGCACTGCGGGACAGCGCCTGCCTCTACCGCCGCTGGTCGGAAGCGATCGACCCGTCCGACGCCACGCGCGAACCGGCCCAGGAGCACGCCACCATCTTTCAGCACGCGATCGACGGCGACGCCGACGCCGCCGTTACCGCGCTGGCTGCGCACATCGAGTTGACCACCACGTTGATCGTGGCCTCGCGCCCCCCGTCGTGAGCCGGAGTGCGGGGTTCCGGGTGGTCTTCCTGACTAACACCCCAGTGCCGTTTGGTGATCAGGATGTCGCTGTCCTTGGCCAGGCCGTCGGCCGGCTCGGCGAACTCAGGACCAGGGCGGTCTTGTCGTCGAAGGGGGTGAGGCTCATGGGTGTGTCCTTGCCATATACGAGAGAGCGTTGGTGGTGCCCGCTCCGTCGCGGCGGCGGTGGCGCCGTGTGCTGCCCGGGCTCAGTGATCGCCCAGGCGCCGCAGCAGGGTGGCGGCCTCGGCGACGGTGCGCTGCTCGGCCGGGTTCAGCCGTTCGGCGATCATCACCGCCGGCACATCACTGCGGGTGGTGTCCCGCTCGGCGAGCAGGTCACGGCCCCGCTCGGACAGGACGATCAGGATCTGCCGCCCGTCCGTCGGGTGCGGGTACCGTTCCACCAGGCTCGCCTCAACCAGGGGCTTGAGCGTGGCCAACGCCGACTGCGGCCGCGCCAACTCTGCCCTGGCCAGATCGGCCGGAGTGCTGGGACCGGCACTGCGGACCCGCTTGAGCAGCGAGGACTGCGACGGTGTGAGCTGGCTGCCCGGATCGCCGTCGGCCTCTTCCACGCTCATAACGCGTAGCAGGTGATGCATGGCCGAACGCAGCTCGTGGGCCGCCTCCGCGAGCGCATGATGCGAGAGCGGTTCGGGCTCGGAGTCGGAACAGCGCATGAAGCAACCACAAAACTTCGACAGGAAAGCTTGCAAGCTTGGCTGTCGAAATCGGGGGGGTGCGCGGCTATCGGAGGGCGGCAGGTATCTGCTGCGCACGCAAGGGATCCTGAACGAGGTTGCAGGCGTGTGTGTCGAACGGGAGTCCGATTGGCTGGCCGTGGCGTTCCGTGACTCACCGTTTCGGAAACGGCGCATCGTCGCCCCGGTGCTTGGGAGGTGCCTCGGCCAGTGACTGGAGCCTGAGTGTTGACGAGACCATGGTCCGCTCTGTTGGCAGGACTGAGTCGTGATGGGTGGGGAGGCCGATCACCCCACCACATTGAACTCTCCTCCGCTCAACCGGCCTTCGGCGGAGATGGCGCATCGGCCTGTGACGACTGGCCGGGAACGGTCATCGAGATGGATGTTGATGACGCTGGGACGGGCCATGGACTCGCCCTGTGCGATGGCCAGTCGCTTGGAGACGCTGAGCAGGCCGAGGTGGTCCAGGTACGCGCACAGCGGCCCGGCGGCACTTCCGGTGGCTGGGTCCTCGTCGAGCCCGGAGCCGGGGTTGAAGAATCGTGCCGACACGCTGGTCACGGGGCGTTCGTCTCCGATGGACACCGCGTAGAGACCCTGTGCCTGGCACGTGCGCGTCACCCGGACCAACGCGGCCTTCTCGGGCGCACATCGTGCCAGCGCCGCGGTGTCGTTGATCGCGACAAGGAGATGACTGGCGCCGGTGTCGACACTCCGTGGGGTCAGCGAGAGGTCGAGATCCTCAAGGCTCAGCCGCAGCGCGTCGACTACAGCCGCCGGCTCCGCCGGCCGGCCGATGCGTGCCGGCTCCTGCACCATCCCGAGCGTGTCTTCGAGGACGAGGACGTCCGACTGCCGGTCGCCGATCTGCTGCGAGATACGGCCACCGTCGTCCGGTCGTGTCACACGGCCGGTCTCGAAGAGCCACCACCACGCTCCCAACGCGTTGTGGCCGGCCCCGAAGACCTCGGTCCCGCCTGCGGTGAAGGAACGCAGTCGGGCCGCCGCATTCCGGCCCGCGGTGGCTTTCGGACGCAGGACGAACGTGGTCTCGGCCTGGTTGAACTCACGCGCCACCTTTTGCATCCACGCGACGGGCGGGTCGTCGTCGAGGTGGCTCACGTCGACGACGGCCAACGGGTTGCCGGTCAGTGGCGTGTCGGCGAAGACGTCGACCAGGGCGAACGTCACGTAGTCGTCCGGGGTCCGGTGTTCCGACATGGGGCGGCTCCCTCAGTTCTCCGTATCTGCCGTCTTTCCGATCTTGTGACATGCCCTTCAAGTGGGAGTCCCCGATGCCGCAGTGTTCCGCGACGCCGACCGGACGGTTCAGCTCCGTCGCCCTGGCGTGTGACTGCCTGGCCCACCGGTTCGCAAACGCTGCCGACAACTGGTCCCGGCAGCAGTACTGCCCGACGGGCATGACGGACGCGAATTGGGCGGCCATCCGGCCGCTGCTGCCCGTGCCGGGCAGGATGCGCGGTCGGGGTGGCTGTCCGGAGGCGTCGGTGGTCGGGATCGCGGCGCTGCGGGTCGCCGCGGCAGTCCGGCTGAGATCGGCCACCGTCGTGCAGCGCGGCCAGGCGACGTCGGGCGGGCGCGAGTGAGCGGCCCCGGCACAGGGCGTGCCCGAGGCGGTCGCCGATCGCCGCGATCGTCCACCATTTCGCGGTGAGGCCCGGTTCATCCAGCTCTGGCCAGCCAAGCGGCACGGCGACAGGGACGCCGGGCAGCGCCCTGACATCGTAGGGGGCAACCGCTGTCTGGGCGTTGCGTTGCGCTGCACGTCCTTCTCGTGGGCATGCTCGACGAAACCGACCATGGCGGCCCCCATGGCCGCCGGCACCGCCGCCGTGAGCGGCAGGTGCACCAGCATCCACAGCACGGTGCTCCCGCGTGTGGTCTTCGGCAAGCGGTGTCCGGCGAAGTCGAAGTACGTCCACCAGGCGCCGAAGCCGACAACCACGGCGACGAGCCCGACGGCGAGGGTGAGCGCGTTGGTCGGCTCGTGGGCCAGTCCGTCGACCACTCCCGTCACGGTCTCGCCCAGCACGATGATGATGAGCAGGCCGAACCGTTCGGCGAGCGCGTCGGTCACGCTGAGCGCGACCGCCCGTTCCGGGAACGCCCACCCCAGCATGACAGCAAGCCACGCCAGGTACGCGGCCGCCAGCAGACCCCACGTCAGCATGCGCAGCCCTGCGGGCAGGGCGGCGCTCCCGGCCAGCACGCCCGCACACACGGCCGTCCCCGTCACGAACACCCTGCTGGGGCGGCGGAATTCAGCACTGTCTCCCCGTGCGGCGAGCAGCCACAACACCGCCAGCACTGCGAACAACACCCCCGCGTCCATGGCGAACGCGACTCCGCGTGCACCGCCCGCCTCCGGGATGAACGCACCCAGCGGGACCAGTACCAGGATCTGCAGCAGGAACATGCTCCGGCCGCGGGCATCCTCGTGCCCGTGCAGTTCGTGGTGGAGGCTACCGTTGAACCAGCCGATCCACACCAGCGCGAACACCACGGCGAATTCACCCAGTCCGTGCCAGGTCAGGAGCCCGGCCAAGTGGTGGGCGGCCTGGGCGACCAGTACGACCACGACGAGGTCGTAGAACAGTTCGAGCGGGCCGACCACCCGCTCGCGCGGCTCTTCACCATGGGCACGCGGCGGGCGCCACAACTGGCTGCGCAGCCGGGCCCACTGCTCGTGTCGCGACGTCATGCCGGCAGCGTAGGTGGCTAGCGGGCGAGATCCTCGGACACGGCCCACAACCGGGCCGCGTTCTCCCGGTCCAGGGCGTAGGGCGCTACACCGGCGACCGCACCGGCCCGCTCGGCGACTGGCTCGGCCTCGGCACAGTCCTCGAAATAGCGGCCGGTAATGCCCTCCACCGTCGGCGAGGCTGCCAGCAGCACCGAAGTCGCGGCACCCTGCTCCACCGTCTTATGCGGCGGCAGCGCGATGGCGCCCGAGGCGATGAAGTCTGCCACCTGCTGCATGTCCATGTGCCGGGCCAGGGAGGTGTCGCCGACGTTGCCCGGCATCAGCGCGTTGGCGGTGATGCCGTCGTCGGCCCATCGTTCCGCGGCACCGACGGCGAACAGGATGTTGGCGGTCTTCGACTGACCGTAGGAGGTCCAGGGGTCGTAGGGGCGGAAGCGGTAGTCCAGGTCGTCGAAGACCACCGGTGAGAAGAGGTGGCCGATGGAACTCACCGAGACGATCCGAGCGCCGCCCGCCGCCGCGAGGGCCGGGCGGAGGCCGACGGCGAGGGCGAAGTGCCCCAGGTGGTTGACGGCGAACTGGGTTTCCCTGCCGTCAGGGGTGTGGGTGAGTTCCGGCAGGGCCATCACTCCGGCATTGCCCACCAGGATGTGCAGCGGTCCCGTCCAGGCGGACACGAACGCCGCGACCGTCGAGCGGTCGGCCAGGTCGAGTCGCCCCACGGCCAACTTCCCAGATTTCGGGGGCAGTTCGGCCTCCAGGCGCGCCACCACCCGGGCTCCCGCGTCAGTGTCACGCACTGCCAAGGTGACGTCGGCGCCTGCCGCTGCGAGCGCCCGAGCAGTCTCCACGCCGATTCCGGAACTGGCTCCGGTCACCACGGCCCGGCGGCCGTGAAGGTCGACGCCGTCGATCACGTCGGCGGCGGTCGCGCTTGCCCCGAACGAGGGGGGTGTCTGAGGCACGGACATGAGTCGAGTCTCCTGATCTGAGAACACCGAGGGCCTCAACGCGTGCGGCCTGGTTGCCGATTGCGTTCGGCGGCCCCGGCAATGGGGGTTGGTCGAAAGGTGATGCCGGACCGCCGGTACGGGGTCTGGCCGGGGCACCGGGAAGACGGCGAACGGCCGACAGGAGTCCACGCTGATCCGGGACCGTATGGCCGGCTGGTGGCACGGGAGCCGCTCAAGACGTGGGGGGCCTGGTGCTGTGTGTCGGGGGCCACGGGGGGTGTGGCCTCGCAATGAATCTTGTGACGGGCCGGTCGGCGGTCAGCCGTTGAGCGTCCCCATCAGCTCGGGTGCGTAGCGGTCGCCGGTGACGACGCCGTGCGGGGCGACGGCCTCGATCGCGGCGATGTCGTCGGACGTCAGAGTCACCTCGGTCGCGGCGACGTTCTCCTCGAGGTAGCGGCGGCGCTTGGTGCCGGGGATGGCCACGGCGCCCTGGTGCTGGACCCAGGCGAGCGCCAGCTGCGAAGGCGTGACGTTCTTGTCGGACGCGATGCGGCGGACCTCGCGGACGACGTCCAGGTTGCGGGCGAAGTTCTCGCCCTGGAACCGGGGGTCGGTACGGCGCCAGTCGTCCTCGGCGAAGTCGTCGGGGCTGGTGATCGCCCCGGACAGGAAGCCGCGTCCCAGCGGGGAGTAGGCGACCAGGCCGATCCCCAGCTCCCGCAGCGTGTCGCGTACCCCGTCCTGTTCGATGCCCCGCTCGAAGAGTGAGTACTCGGTCTGGACGGCGGTGAGCGGGTGCACGGCGTGTGCCCGCCGGATGGTCTGCGCCGAGGCCTCGCACAGCCCGATGTGCCGCACCTTGCCCTCGGCGACCAGCTCGGCCAGGGCGCCGACGGTTTCCTCGATCGGCACCTTGGGGTCGATGCGGTGCAGGTAGTAGAGGTCGATGTGGTCGGTGCCCAGGTGCCGCAGCGAGCGTTCGAGGGCCCGCCGGACGTACTCGGGCCTTCCGTTGAGGCCGAGCACGCTGCCGTCGTCGGTGATCTCCACGCCGGTCTTGGTGGCGACCACCGCGGCATCCCGCCGCCCCGCCAGCGCCTTGCCGAGCAGCTGCTCATTGATGAAGGGGCCGTAGCTCTCGGCGGTGTCCAGCAGGGTGACACCGAGTTCCAGCGCGCGGTCGATGGTGGCCAGCGACTCGGTCTCATCGGTGGCGCCGTAGAAGGCGCTCATGCCCATGCAGCCGAGGCCTTGCGCGCCGACGATCAGACTCTGGCTGCCCAGTGCGCGGTGTTCCATGAGGGTTCCCGTTCTGTCGACAGAGTAACTAACTGGATAGATACACGACCGTAGACCTGCGGCCCGCGCGTGTCAATAACTAGATAGTTACTTGCTAGTGTGGCGGGCATGTCACGGGACTCCAGCGCCACCAAGGCCCGGCTGCTCGACGCCGCCTTCACCGAATTCGCCGCGTACGGCATCGCCGGTGCCCGAGTGGACCGCATCGCCGAGACCGCGGGGGTGAACAAGCGGCTGATCTACGTCTACTTCGGTAACAAGGAGCAGCTGTTCGACGAGGTCTTGCGGCGTGCGCTGACCGCGGGCGCCGAGTCTGTGCCGTTCGACGTCGAGGACCTGCCCGGATACGCCGGCGCCATCTTCGACCACCTCGTCGCCCGGCCGGATCTGATGCGCCTGCGACTGTGGAAACTGCTGGAGCGCCCCACCGCCACCGGGCCCGAGGCCGAGGCCTTCGGTCACAAAACGGCCGAAGTGGCCGACGCGCAGCAGCGTGGTGACCTCGCCCGGGAGATGGAGCCTGCCGATCTCCTGACCATGGTTCTCGCCGCCGCCCAGGCGTGGTTCTGGGCCGCCGAGGGCGTCGACCCCAAGGAGGCCGGCCAGTCCTGGTCGGCACAGCGGCTGGCCCTGCACCGGGCGGCGGTCGTTGAGGCCGCCCGCCGTATCAGCGAACCCAGGACCGCTGGTGAGTAGCAACGGGAGACAAACGCGCCCGAAGCTGCCGGCCACGGTCCGCTACCGCGCCTGAGTGTGCTCGCGTCGCGCTGTGGTGTCGGTGCCGTCCCACTGGTAGCGATCGGTGCCGGGCAGGCCCAGGAACTGCAGGACGCGTTCGACGAACTCGTCCCGCAGTTGTGCGAGTGTCTCCGGCACGTTGTAGTACGTCGGGATCATCGGGTACACGGTGGCTCCCGCCTCCGTGACGGCGACCATGTTGCGCAGGTGGATGAGGTTCAGCGGTGCTTCCCGGAGACAGAGGACGAGTTTGCGCCGTTGCTTGAGCATCACGTCCGCGGCTCGCTCGATGAGGCTCTCGGTCTGGCCGTGAGCGATGCGTCCGAGTACGCCGGCGGCACACGGCAGGATGATCATGGCGTCGGTGGGGTAGCTGCCGCTGGTCACCGGTCCTGACATGTCGGCCGGATCGAGGAAGCGGACTTTCGTCGACGTGGCCTCCAGGGCCTGGACCACCGAGTCCGGATCTTCGCCGGTCTGGAATTCGAAAGCCACCAGCTTGCGCCCGTTGGCCGACACCAGAAGGTTGACGTGGCCGACCCGGTCGTCTCTCTGAAGTGAGGCGAGCAAGGCTTTGGCCACTCCGGTGCCGCCCGCTCCCGTGACAGCAACTGTCACATTCTGCTGGGTCACGTCTGTCCCCTTCTTGACGCATCGGGCTGGCGGCCGCACCTTCTCGTGCCTGACGGATGGAGGTCTCGAGGCCGTCGTTGAGGACCGCTGTCCGCGTCGGTCCGACACGCACGCTGATCGGTACCTCGCCAGGTGAGCGCCAAATCCCATGGGTCACTCGGCCGGCGGCTTGTCGTGATGACTCATTCACCCGGGCGGTGGCAGCCGACCGGCTCCGAGCGAGGGTCTCTCGGGGCCGGCGGCCGAGCATGCCGGTCGGGAGACGGCCACCTGGTGGATACCTCCCGCGATCCGCGGCACCCAGGCGTCAGCGCGATGCGGCAGAGCCGGTGCCGCCTGCCGACTCGGATTCGGCGGCGAGGACCTTCGTGCGCACATCTGCCGGGAAGACGCCGTCGAACGTGGCGGGCGGTACGCGTCCGCTTCCCACCGCCGGGAGCAGGGCGTCGTGCACGACGATGGCTCCCCAGCCGTTGTGCAGTTCCTCCTCGGTGAAGCACGGGTACCACGGCATGATCGGTCCGTGCCACTGCTCCTGGCGGAGGGACGGGTGCACCCTGGTGGCCAGTGCCCACAGCAGATCCGAGTCGTTCGACGGATCCACGTCGTCGTCGAGGACGTAGACGACCGGGGAGAGCCGCCCCACCCGGGTGCCGTTCAGCACCTCGCCGATGCGGTGCACGAAGCGCGCGGTGTCCATCCCCGGCAGCGAGTCGCGCCAGTTCTGCGGGACGGTGATCACCGTCCAGAAGCAGGCGGCACCGAGCGGGAGCCAGGCTGTCGTGATCGGCAGTCCCGCCTTCCGCAGGACCGCGACGACCTCTGCGGAGATGCCGGCAGCCGGCGCGACGTGCGAGTCGTCGACAGGCCGGCCGGCGGCGGCCAGCGGCCAGATCGGGTCGTCCCGGTAGGTGATCGCCTCGATGCTGAAAAGCGGCTGCGGCGACGTCTCGGGCAGTGCCCAGCCGTGGAACTCCGCGAACGGACCCTCCACGGCGTCGCGGGTCGCGGACAGGTGTCCCTCGATGACGACCTCGGCGGAGGCGGGCACTTCCAGATCGTTCGTCTCGCACTTCACGACGTCGACCGGCTTGCCCAGCACCGCTCCGAGATACGCGCCCTCGTCGACCTCGGTCGGGACGGTCATTCCGCCGACGACGGCAATGCCGGGGTCGCCTCCCTGCACGAGGGCGTAGGGCATCGGCTCACCGATGGCCTCCCACTCGCGCCAGATCATGCCGAGGTGCTGGCTCGGCAGCACCAGTCCGGTCATGTGCTGGTCGTCGATCTTCATGATCCGGGAGATGGACCAGTTCGTCCATCGGCCGTCCGGCGTCCTGGCGATGATCACGCCCCAGGTGTTGACGTAGGGGCCGCCGTCGTCCTGGTGCACGCGTGGAATGGGGAACCGGTCGAGACGGGCTTCGTCACCCGTCAGGATGTTCTGCTTGCAGGGCGCCGAGTCGGATGCCACCCGCCGCGGCGGGAGCAGTTCCCTGGTGCCCGCCTCCCTGAGATGTTCGACCAGTTCGGCGGCGGTGGTCGTGTACGGCAGGCCGAGAGAGAGGGAGACCCGCGCCAGCGGATGCCCGGGAATGCTCGACAGGGCACCCGGGGCGCCGATCATGCGGAACCCCTCGTCGACTCCGCTGAGGTGCTCGAAGAACGGGGCGGGCCTGCCGTTCTCGGTGGACCGACGGGTGATGGCCGACGCTTCCAGGTTCGGATCGATCACGCGTGAGATCCGTTGAATGTCCCCCAGCTCTTCGAGCGCGGAGATGTAGGACCGGAAGTCATTGGTTTCAGACATCAGTTGGTTACGCCTTTCAGTTCGGAGGGGCGCGGCATTCCGTCCCAGCGCTGCGCCGAAGCCACTTGGATATCGAGTTGGTCCAGGACTCGGACAACGACATGCTCAACGAGCTCGTCAATGGTTTTCGGACGGCTGTAGAAGGCCGGCATCGGCGGCACGATCCTCGCTCCCATGCGCGAGAGCGCCAGCATGTTCTCGAGATGGATCTCGCTGAGCGGAGTCTCCCTCGGTACGAGCACCAAGGGGCGGCGCTCCTTCAGCGTGACGTCGGCAGCTCGGGGGATGAGACCGTCGGCATATCCGGTTCGGATTCCGGCGAGGGTCTTCATGCTGCACGGCGCGACAATCATTCCGTCCACGCGGAATGAACCTGATGAGATTGCCGCCCCTTGGTCGTTCCACGTATAGGTCACGTCGGCCAGGTCGGTGACTTCGCGGACCGACAGGTCGGTCTCCAGATGGATGGTCGCCCTGGCCCATTGGGACAGAACGAGATGAGTCTCCACATCCGGCTGCTCCCGCAGTCGGCGAAGCAGTTCGACACCGAAGACGGCGCCGGTCGCTCCGGTCATCCCCAAGATCACACGTCGGGACATGGGATGCACCTTCCGTACACGGTAAGTCCGTACACGGAACAATGTAGCTGCCGAAACTTCCGATTGCAAACAGTCCGTGTACCGACTGACCGTATACGGAGGTAGCCTGTACTTATGACGACCGGAGCGCGATACGACGGGACGCTGGAAGACGGCATGGCTCACCAGCTGCGACGCGCCTCGCAGGCGGTGAACGCCTCGTGGCAGCTGCGCAGCGGTGACCTCACTCCTCCGCAGTTCGCGGTGCTTCACGTCCTGGACGAGCGTGGAAGCCTCGACCAGAAGACGCTGGGCGCCCTCGCCGCGGTCGACCGGTCGACGCTCACTCCGCTTCTCGACCGGCTCGTGGCCCGCGGCCTGATCACCAAGAGCACGGACCCCGGTAACCGCCGCCGGCAACTGGTCTCCCTGACTCCTGCCGGGCACGAACGAGCGGCCCTTGGCCGCCAGCAGGCACAGGAGACAAGCCGCTGGATCGAGGAGCTGCTCGGACCCGAGCGGCTCGCGACCCTGACCTTGCTGCTCAAGGAACTCGGAGACGCAGGCCGCGACCAGCAGCCGTAGTGGGGAATCGGGGGAGGGGCGTCGGGGATGCACTGAAGCGGCTGTTTGACAATGAACTCAAGCGACTGCTTGAGTTCATGCTGTGGTGCGGGCGGAGAAGACGGATTTGCGTCGAGAGGCTGGTCAGCGCACGCGGGGCGGCCTGCTGACGGCCGCTCTGGAGCTGCTCGCACAGCGAGGTCAGGAGGGTGTGACCCTCCGTGAGATCACAGATCGCGCCGGAGCCAATGTCGCCGCGGTGAGTTACCACTTCGGGTCACTGAAGGCGTTGTGCGACTCGGCGATCGAGTATGCGTTGGAACGGTATCTGGACGCGCAGATCCGGGCACTCGATTCCCTTGGCCCCACTTCGACGCTCCAGGAGCTGGCGTCAGCGTTTGCCCGGCCGATGGTGCGCGCGCTGGCTGCCGGTGGACAGGAGCTGGCTGTGATGCGGACCGTGGCGCGCGTCGGAATCGATCCGCCCGAGGGGTGGGAGCGGCTGGCCGGGAAGTTCGACCAGACTCGCCGGGATGCCCTCCGGGTGCTGACGGCGAACCTTCCCGGAGTCGACGAGCAGGAACTGATCTTCCGTACGCGGTGCGCGGCGGGCCTGCTGAACTGGCTCGCGCTGGCGCCCATCGGTACCGAGCTGGCGGCTGTGTCCGCCGGGCAGATCGAGCGGCAACTGGTCCCCGTGGTGGCCGGGGCGTTCTGCGGGTACGCCGCAGTAGGCCGCTGACCAGGGCAAAGTTGCCGAAGACCAAATAACTCAAACGATTGCTTGACAAGGCCTCGAGCTGTCGGCATATTTTTAATCAAGCATTTGATTAACTTCGAGGAAGGGGAGAACTGCGATGGCTACCGACGCAGAAGCTGTGGTCAGGGCGGCTTACCACGCGGCCGAGGGCAGCGTCCTGGACGTCCAGGGGTTCATGGACCTTTTCTCCGAGGACGGAGTGTTCAACAACGTCGTCGCGGCGGAAAGCTACCGGGGTGAGCACCTCGGTGACCTGGTCGTCTTCATGGGCACGTTCGCGCCTGACGTCCACCGCGAGCTCCACCGGTTCCACGTCATGGGCAACACCGTCGCCGTCGAGCTGACGATCGGGGGCACCTTCACCGGGCCGTTCGAAACGCCCGCCGGGGTCATCCAGCCGACCGGCGCCAAGCTCAGCATCCCGACTGCCGACTTCTGGTACGTCGAAGACGGCAAGATCAAGGAGTTCAACTGCTACGTCGGCCTCAGCGTCATGCTCGCCCAGCTGGGTGTGCAGCCGGACTTCGCCTCCGCCGTCACGTCGTCCGCCGCAGCCAACTGACCGACCCGGCCGATCGCGAGGAAGATCTGCGTCTGCCGGACAGACGCACCCCTTCCTTCTCCGGCCCCCCTCGCACGGCCCGCGGTCCCGGCCCGCTCGCACCGTGCCGCGCGACCGGGCCGGTTTCCGGCGAACCACACCTCGACGCGGAAGAACGCCCCCGTGCGCACCACACCCGCTCCGCTCATCGATGTCCGCCGGTCCGACGACCGGTTGGAGACCAACGCGACGTGGCTTCGCGACAGGCACTCGGTCTGGGTCGGCGGTCGGCCCTACGATCCGGGCAACACCCACCACGGCCTGCTGCTGGTCCACAACGAGGACACCATCCGGCCGGGCACCGGCTTCGGCACCCATTCCCACCGGGACATGGAGATTGTCACCTGGGTGCTGGAGGGAGCGCTGGTACATCAGGATTCCGTGGGCAACTCCGGACTCATCTATCGGGGCTTGCCCAGCGAATGAGCGCCGGCACCGGCATCCTGCACTCGGAGAAGAACGACTCCTGGCACCTCGGCCGAGAGCGCCACACCAACCCCGTACACCTGATCCAGATGTGGGTCGTGCCCGACGAGACAGGCGTGACGCCCGGCTATGAACAGCTGGAAATCCATGACTACCTGCTGCCGGGCGCCCTGGTGACGGTCTCCTCGGGCATGGCTCGGCATGACGGCGATGCCGCCATCGTATCCGGAACCGTCACACGGCGATGCACGCGGCCCGGTCGGCCGGTGGAGCTGCCCGAGGCTCCCTATGTGCACGTGTTCGTCACCCGTGGCTCGGTCGAACTCGAAGGTACCGGCGCGCTGGCCGCGGGTGACGCGGTCCGCTTCACTGCGAGTGGCGGCCAGCGGATCAGTGTGAACGAGCCCGCTGAAATTCCCGTCCGGGAGATGCACGTGGACCTCGCGATCTGACCCTGCGAGGGCGCGGCAGCGTAAGGCATCGGCCCGCGCGGATCAGCACAGCACGGCGGATGGTGCGCGTGTGAGTGGTGCTGGACGATACCCATGTCGAACTGTCCGAGAGCGAGAGTGGGTTGTTGTCCGGCGGACTGGTCGAGGGCCTCCGCCACAACTGCAAGGACGCCTACGCTGTTCAACCCTCGGTTCGGCGCAACCACTCCTACTCTTCACCTGGTTCGGCAGCGCGTGCCCACCTTCACAGAGTTCGCCGTGGCTTCCGTCAGAAGCCTCTGCGCACACCCCCGTCGATCGACAGCATCACGCCCGTGAGGTACGACGCTGCGGGCGAGAGCAGGAAGGCGGCGCTGCGGCCGAACTCGTCCGGGGTTCCGTAGCGGCGCAGGGGGATGCCGGCGGTGGCGCGTTCGCGGGCGGCGTCGGCGTCACCGTGCCGTGCGTCGAGTTCGCGTACCCGGTCGGTCTCGATGTGGGCGGGCACGAGGCCGACGACACGGATGCCTCTGGGGCCCAGCTCGTTGGCGAGGTTCTTCGCGTAGCCGGCCAGGCCCGGCCGCAGGGCGTTGGAGATCGCGAGCCCGGGAATGGGCTCGTACACGGAGCTGGAGAGGACGAAGCCGATGGCGCCTCCGTCGCCCAGCTCGGCGGCGACGGCACGGGAGAGCCGCACCGCGCCGAGGAAGACCGACTCGAAGGAGGTGCGCCACTGGTCGTCGTCGATGGTGTCCGAGGTGCCTGCCGGGGGCCCGCCGACGCTGATGAGCACTCCGTCCAGGCGCTTGAATGCGTCGCGGGCGGCGGCGATCAGTCGGTCCGGGGTGTCGGCGTCGGCGTTGTCGGCCACGATGCCGACTGCCTGCGCCGGGCCGCCGAGGTCCGCCTGAGCGGCGGCGACCGACTTCTCGTCGCGGCCGCTGACGACCACCCGCGCGCCGTCCGCCACCAGCTCGCGCGCGGCGGCCATGCCCAGCCCGCGGGTGCCGCCGGTGACTATGTACACCCGGTCCTTCAGTCCGAAGTCCATGTTTGTTGTCCTCTCTCCGCTGTTCTTTCTTCGACGGTGCGATCCGCGTGGCCTACAACATCGCCTTCTGGGGCTGTGTGGCGACGACGATGACGGTGGTGGTGCCGGCGGTCAGGGCCGACTTGAACTCGCGCTCCAGGTCCTCGGTGGTCTCCACGTCGACCGCGCGGCATCCGAAGCCCCGGGCGACGGAGGCGATGTCGAGCCCGGGCAGGTCGAGCCCCGGCACCCCGGGGGTCTCCTCCAGCACGGCGAACGACTTGAGGATGGAGTACTCCTGGTTGCGCATGACGACGTAGACGATCGGGAGGTTGTGCTGGGCGGCCGTGTAGATGGCCTGCACGGAGTACTGGAAGGAGCCGTCGCCGATCAGGCCGATCACCGGCCGTTCGGCGCCCCTGTCCCGGTCGCCGAGTGCGACGCCCACAGCGGCCGGGGTGCCCCAGCCGATGCCTCCGCTGGCCGTGGCGAAGAACGATCCGGTCCGGTTGGTGGGGAGCCACTCGATCTGCTGCGCCATCGTGGAGGTCGACTCGTTGACGATGACCGCGTCGGCCGGCCGGACCCTGCTGAGGGTGGCGTACACCTCCGGCGGGGTGAGCGGGGTGTTCGGCGCCTGGGGGAGCTCGCGGGGCCGCGGCATCGGTTCCGGCGCGGTCCGCTCCGATCCCTCGGCGACCATGTCCAGGAGCAGCTCGATCACCGTCTTGGGATCGCCCAGGAGGCTGTCGCCGACCCGGGCCGCCGCGGCCACCGCCGGGTTGCCGGTGATCTGCAGCAGCTCCGTGCCCTCCGGCAGGTACGGCCCGGGCACATAGGGGTAGTAGCGGAACACCTCCGCGCCGATCACGACCACCAGGTCGTGGCCCGTCAACCGATCGCTGATGGTCTTGACCGACATGCCGAGCGGGCCGCCGAAGAGGGGGTGGTCCTCGGGGAAGGAAGCCCGGTCCAGCAGCGGGGCGCCGTAGACGGCGGCGCGCAGCTTCTCCGCCAGTGCGACGGCCGCGTCCCAGCCGCCGGCCCGGTCCACCTCCGGCCCGAAGACCAGCGCGGGACGACGGCTGGCCGAGATGCGATCGGCGAACATGCGCAGCCGCGCGGTGTCGGGGGCGACGCGGTCACTGACCGTCCGCACCCGGGTGAAGCCGGACAGGGGACGCTTCCAGTCGTCCATCGGAATCGACAGGTACACCGGGCCCGTCGGCGGCTGCAGTGCCTCCGCGTAGGCCCGCATGAAGGCTTCGGGTACATCTTCGGCGCGGGCCGGTTCGTACGACCATTTCACCCACGGCTTGGGCAGCGTGACGGCCTCGCGGTTGCCGAGGTACGGGTCGCCGATCACCAGCTCCCGGTGCTGCTGGCCGGAGGTGATGATCAGGGGTGTGTTGCCGTGGTAGGCCGCCACCAGGTTGCCCACCGCGTTTCCCATCCCGGCCGAGGAGTGCAGGTTGACCAGCGCGGGGCGGCCGGTGACCTGGGCGAAGGTGTCGGCCATCGCGATGACGGAAGCCTCCTGCAGCGCCAGGACGTAGGTGAAGTCCTCGGGGAATTCCTGCAGGAAAGGCTGCTCGGTGGAACCGGGATTGCCGAAGACCGTGGTGAGCTTCAGGGTCCGCAGCAGGTCGTAGGTCACGCTGCGGACGGTGGACTTCTCAGTCATGGTTGCCATCGACTTCCTTGCTGGGGCTGGGTTTCTGGTTCGACGGGTCTGGTGGAGGGGTGCGCGCTATTCCGTGCGGTGTCGAGTGCCGTCTTCGGCGTCGTGGGGTGCCGGAAACGTGCGCCAATCTGATCCTGCTGTACAAATAGGTACTTGTCATGACATACACACTGTTCGATGACGAGCCTGATGGGAGGGCTGGGCCCAGGTCGCTGAGGAGGTGGACCATGGCCGACCACTCGGTGAGCGAGGCCTCGCCGATGCGTCCGCCCCGGCTGGTCGGCGGCTGTCAGGTGAGGCGGCGGATGGCCTCGGGGGCGAGGTCGGCGAGGGTGGGATAGCCGTCGACGGCCATGATCAGGTCTGCTTCGGCGAGCAGGGACCGCAGGACGTGGACGACGCCGGCCTCGCCGCCGTAGGCGAGGCCGTACGCGTAGGGGCGGCCGACGCCGACGGCGGTGGCGCCCAGGGCGATGGCCTTGACGACGTCGGCTCCCGTGCGGATGCCCGAGTCGAACAGAACGGGCATGTCGTCGGCGGCCGCGACCACCTCCGGCAGGGCATCGAGGGCCGGCAGGCCGCCGTTGGCCTGGCGGCCGCCGTGGTTGGAGCAGTAGATGCCGTCCACACCCGCGTCCCTGGCGCGGCGGACGTCGTCCGGGTGGCAGATGCCCTTCAGGATCAGCGGCAGGTCGGTGATCGAGCGCAGCCAGGACAGGTCGTCCCAGGTGAGCGGGTTGCCGAAGATCCGCACCCACTCGGCGACCGCGGCCGCCGGGTCGTCCTCCGGGCTGCGGGCGAGGCGGGCGCGGAAGACGGGGTCGCGGGTGTAGTTGGTCAGGCAGTTTCCCCGCAGCTGGGGGAAGTTGCTGACGGCGAGATCGCGGGGGCGCCAGCCGGTGATCCAGGTGTCCAGGGTGACCACGATGCCCTTGAAGCCGGCCTTCTCGGCCCGGTGCACCAGGCTCTCGGCCAGCTCACGGTCGGTGGGCGTGTAGAGCTGGAAGAAGCCCGGGGTGGCGCCGAACTCGGCGGCGACCTCCTCCAGCGGATCGACGGTCAGGGTGGAGGCGACCATCGGCACGCCGGTGCGGGCGGCGGCACGGGCCGTGGCTAGATCGCCGTGGCCGTCCTGCGCGCACAGCCCGATCACGCCGACCGGGGCCATGAACAGCGGTGAGGGCAGGCGCATCCCGAACAGGTCGACGGACAGGTCCCGGTCCGTGGCCCCCACCATCATCCGCGGGACGAGACCCCAGCGTTCGAACGCGGTGACGTTGGCCCGCTGGGTGCGCTCGTCGCCAGCTCCGGCCATGACGTAGGAGCGCACCGAGGCGGGCATCGCGGCCTGAGCCAGCGGCTCCAGTTCGTCGTAGGTCATCGGGAAGCACGGCACGACCCCGCGCAGCCCGTCCATGTAGATCTCGTCCTGATAGTCGCCGTACGCCATGGTCCGGCCCTCCTCACGCTCGACAGGTGCGGGCCCCTGAAGTCCACAATGGGAGAGTGACGCGTGAAAGCCGCCAAACGCAGGATTCTGCCTCTCAGGAGAGGCTCATGCAGGATGATGCACCAGCGCTGCTGACAGAGGACGACCTGGCGCTGATCAACGCCCTTCAACTGCAGCCGCGGGCCTCATGGACCGAGCTCGGGCGTGCCCTGGAGGTCGACCCGGTCACCGTCGCCCGCCGCTTCGGCCGCCTGTCCGAGCAGGGCGCCGCCTGGGTGGGATTCTCACCCGGCCCACGCCTGTTCGAGCAGATCTGCGTGGCCTTCGTCGTGATCGACTGCGCTCCCGGCGCCACCACCGGGGTCGCCCAGGCACTGAGCGCCCACCCCCACATGCTCACGATCGAGCGCGCGGCCGCCGGCCACGACATCCTCGCCATCGCCGCCACCCGCGACCTGCCGACCCTCTCCCGCTACACCCTGGACCTGCTCCCGCACCTTCCCGGCATCACCGCCGTGGAAGTCCGGATCGTCACCCACATGTTCACCGAGGGCGGCCGGTGGCGCATCGCCGCCCTGGACCCCGCCCAGCGTGCCCAGCTGACCGGCCCGCCCCCGTCCCAGACCCCTGTCGCCCCGGGCGAGATCACGCCCTTCGACCGCGCCCTCATCACCCGGATCGCCCACGACGGCCGCGCGCCCTACCAGACCCTGGCGAGCGACCTCGGCGTCAGCCTCAACACCGCAAAACGCCGCACGGAACAGCTCACCCGACGCGGCCTGCTGCGGTTCCGGTGCGACTTCGCCCGCCCCCTCGGTGGCTGGCCGGTCGCGGCCACCCTCTGGGCCAGAGTCCCACCCGCCGATCTCCCCGAGATCGGGCACGCCCTCGTCCGTCTGCCCGAGACCCGCAACTGCGCCGCCGTCAGCGGCCCTCACAACCTCATCCTCCAGGCCAGCCTGCACTCCGTCAGCGACGTCCTGCGCCTGGAGACCCAGCTCGCCACCGCCCACCCGAGCCTCGACATCGTCGACCGCGTCATCGCCCTGCGGCAGGACAAGCTGATGGGGCGCCTCCTGGACCCCCACGGCCGCTCCGTCGGTATCGTCCCGCCCGATTTCTGGTCGGAGCCGGAGATGTGACGCACACGGTGCCCCGCGCCGCCGACTCCTCCACGTTCGTCAGGGCCCAGCGTGCCTACGGCCATGTCGCGCTGGAAGCGCCAACAGGGCGAGGGAATTGACCCAACCAGTTCGCTGCGGGAGCGGATGCGGAGCTTCGAGTAGACGTGCGAGAGGTGGTATTGGACGGCACCCGGCTCACTGGGACAGCAGAGGACAATGAGCGCCCTGGTCTCGGATGTCCTCGAAGCCCATGGCGGCGTGGAGCGGTGGCGGCCACGCGTCGAGGGCTATTCGGCTTCAGGGACTGAGCAGGCTGGGGTTCTCACGGACGTATTCGGCCACCCCGGTCGGAGGCCGCCCTGTGACCTGCTCGACGCCGTCCGCCTTGCGGTCGTATCGGTTCTCCGCGTGAAGGCGAGCCATGGTGGAGATGTGCTGGAAGACGTGGTCCGGCAGCCCCAGCGGTCTGAGGTCGTCGTCGATCCATTCCTGCAGGCCGACGTCGGTGTAACTGACCGGCTGGCCCAGAGCTGCGGAAACCTCCTCCGCCATGGCGGAGATGTCCTCCGAGCGGGGGCCGGTCAGCTCATAGATGCGGCCGGTGTGCCGGGACGGATCGGCCAGGATCTCCGCCACGACCGCGGCGACGTCCCCGGCTGCCACGGGGGAGGTTTTCGCCTGGCCGAAGGGCAGTCTGATGCTTCCGTCCTTCGCGATCGAGGAGAAGCCGACACGGAACAGCGGGTTCTCCATGAACACGGTGGGCCTGATCTGGACGACGGGCAGGCCTGACCAGCCGAGGACCTGCTCCACCAGCCAGTGGTGCCGCTGCTGCACGGACTCGGAGGTGCTGGTGAGGTCCATCTCGGAGACGGTCAGCTGCGACATGTTCACGAGCGCTTCCAGGCGCCCGTACGCACGCGCCACGGCCGCCACCGTCATGGCAGCCTCCAGATACTGCGCCGACACGCCCATGCCGAAGTACATCCGCCCGCAACCGGACAGGGCGTCAGCCACATCGCCCGCACGCGTGAGGTCTCCGACGACGACCTCGGCACCCGTCGCGCGCAGCGCCTCCGCCCGTTCGTCGTCACGACGCACCATGGCTCGCACGGGCAGGTCCCGTTGCCGGAGAATTTCGACCACGGTTCGGCCGACAGCGCCGACGCTACCCGCCGCGCCCGTCACCAGTATGGGCAGCAAACTGCCTTCCGGGGGGCGGTCCATACGAGCAGCGTGCGGTGCACGTCGCCGGGGCGCAACCGGAGCCCGATGAGCCGATACGCCCGGTGGCAGTGGGTCGCGTAGCCCGTGACACGGACGCGAGCCGGTCACCGCTCGGCAGATGCGCGCCGTGGGCCCGGGGTGTCCCATCCGAAACAGCTACCAAGGGCGGACGAGGACGGTGCCGACCTTGCCGGGCCGTACTGCGTGTTCAACGGCGTCGGCGAGTGCGCCGAGGCCGTACGTGGCGGCCACTTCGAACTGGTCCTTGAGCGCCAGCGCGATCAGCTTCGCGGCGGCGACGTCGGATGCCCGCCTCTCGGCGGAGACCTCGGACAGCCACCGGCCGACGTTCTTGCCCTGCAGCGTCAGCGATTTGTGCAGCAGCTTCGACGCGTGCACCGAGATCGGCTCCTGGGCGATCTGCCCGTAGCTGACCAGCTTCCCGCCCGGCGTCAACAGGTCCAGAAGGCTCTCCGTCAGCTTCCCGCCGATCGGGTCGAAGGCCACACCCACCGGGCGGCCGGCGGCCGCCTCGAGGACCTCGTCGGCCCAGCCTGGATGCTCGGTCGACACGACCGGAACGTTCGGGAACCGCTTGCGCAGCTCGGCGGCGCCTCGGTTGCTGCGGACGACGTTGACGAGACCGAGGCCGTGGAGTTCGCACGTGCCGGTCAGCAGCCGCCCGACCGACGAGCCGGCAGCGGTCTGCACCAGAACACCGTCGTATCCGATGGCCTGGTGCTCCTCCGCCTCACGGCGCAGCATGACCGCGGTGAGTGGATTCACCAGCATCTGCGCTGCGACCTCGTCCGACAGCTCGTCCGGTACGGTGACGACCACGTCGGCGTTCGCCACGATCCACTGGGACCACGCACCTGGCTGAGGGAAGACCGTTACGCGCCCGCCGACTTCGACACCTGGGGCCACACGGGCATGTGGCCCTATTGCCTCCACCACGCCCGTGGCCTCGACACCGGCTGGAACCGGCTGTGCAGTTTTCCTCGGGTAGGCCTCGACGGCCTGCAGATCACCAGGATGCACCGGGAATGCCGTGGTACGGATGAGGACCTGACCACTCCCCGGTGCTGCCGGCTCCGGCTCCTCGATGACAGTCAGGACGTCGGCGGGCAGCCCCCCACGGGTGCAGACGACACGACGGTTCATGGTTCTCCTCCCGCGCGACGGATGTGCGCAGACCTGGGCCGCGGCGTCAGCCGACGTCCTGCAGCAGCAAGTGTTTCGCGCTGAGTGCTCCGTCCAACTGCATCAGTCGCCCGCCCTCACGCAGGCCGCCGAGGTCCAGCGCGGCGAATCCGAATTCGCCCAGCAATGCGGCCACGGTTGCCTTCGCATCGGTGTCGTCACCCGCGTAGAAGGCCACCTGCCGGCCTTCGGCATGCCGGGGGTCCGCAGCGATGAAGGGGGCGAACAGGGTGTTGAGAGCCTTCACGACCCGAGCTCCGGGTAGGTGCTCGGCAACCCACTCGCTGCCCGTGAGGTCACCGACGTCGTACCTGCCCCGCCAGGGGTTGGCCGCAGCGAACTGATTGGTCGTGTCGACGACGATCTTTCCGGACCAGTCGGTGAGGCCGGTCAGTTTCGGCACGGCGAAGAACGGCACCGAGAGGAACACGAGCCCCGGCTCGGCCGCTTCCTCGGCCGTCGCTGCGCGAGCCATCGGCCCCAGCTTGGTCACGAGGGCTTGGAGGGTGTCGGGGCCCCGGCTGTTGCCGATGACCACCTCATGGCCGTGGCGGACGGCCTGGTCGGCGACCGCCTGGCCCACCTCTCCTGCACCGAGTACGCCAATGATGTTGTGTGGGGTCATGGTGCTGTTCCTTGATCGTGAGCAAAGACCACTCGGTTGCCCGACACCGGCTCGTGTGCACTTTGACGGGAGCGGAGGGCAACGTCAGCCTGCCATCGGCGACCGGTTGCGCGGACTCTGCGCTCAGGGCCGGATGACGGGGCAGATACTCGTCGTCATACATCCAGAACTCCGTTGTGGTGATGTTCTTGGTCCGCAACATGTCCTGATCGGGGGCGAAGGGCTCGCCACTCATGTAGCCGTAGATCACCAGCAAGGCGCCCTCGGTCAACACGTCCAGCACCAGTGAGGTGGCCTCTCCGCTGACGCCGTCGAGTCCCAGCAGCACCGGATCGTCGCCGATGATCGCACGCACCCGCGCGGCCACGTCCGGATGATCGACGAGCACGATGTCAGCGTCCAGTTCCTCGATCTCGGTGACCAGCTTCTCTCGGCGGACGATGTTGATCGTGCGAAGTCCGCGCTCCTTGGCGAAAGCGATGACGGAACGGCCGATCCCACTGTTCGCCGCGTTCTGCACCACCCACGAGCCGGCGGGCAGGTCACGCGACCCCACAAGGAGCGCTCCCGTGATGGGATCGAGGCTGACGGCCTTGTCGACGACCGTCAGCTTCGCGGCCTCCGCCAGGACCTGCTCGGACCAGGCGAAGGTGCCGAAGGGAAGCAGGACCGTGTCGCCGGGGCTGACGTCAGTGATGTCCGCCCCCACGGCCAGGACCGTGCCGGCACCCTCATTGCCGATGACGCTCGGCAGTACCGGGCGGACCGGGTAGACGCCCTTCGCCAAGAGCAGGTCGTGGTGGTCGAGCGGGGCGTACTCGACCTGGACCAGCGCCTGGCCGGCTGCGGGAGCCGGTGGCTCGGGAACGTCGACCACCTTCAGGCTCTGCTCAGGCTCCCCGAACTGAACGAGATGAATCGCGATCATGTAGGTCGTCTCCTGGCAGTCTTGCGGTGAGAGCCGCTCCCAGCGGTGGGGGAGGGGTGACCAAAGCAAGGCCGGCAGCCGCAGCGAAGCCGAGCGCCACGCAACATGACTGCTGCAACAGAGTCAGACCTGCCGCATTGGCAGGCGGTGCCTGTGTACACATGCTGTCATCTCCGGCGTAGCGCCACATCACGTGCAGTTCGTGGTCGCGCTCCGCGCACGACTACGTGATCGCTGGAGATCAGGCGGGTCAGGGCGCGCAAGAAGCCGTTGCATCGCCATCAAGGCGGTGATCAGATCACATGACGGTGCCGCAGGGCGGACAGCCACAGCGGGTGAGGCCGCAACCGCCCGAGTGGCTCGCCGGCGCCTTGCTCCAACAAAGTCAGTAGTGGCCAGCTGAGATTGGGTCTCGCAAGATTTTCGTGACGAGGTGACCGTCGGTGACGGCCTCATGCGAGCAGGACGCCGTGTCGGTACCGTCCGAACGGCCCGGCTAGCTGCTCGCGCGGAAGATGGGCCAGCCGACCTCGGTGACCAACTCGTCCTCGACGGTCACATCGAGGGGGCTGCGCAGATAGAACTCGCGCAGCGGGCCGTCAACACTGATCTCGTGGCGCGCGGCATGGGTGCCCAGGTCGCCGTAGGTGAGATCTATGGTCTGCAGAGTCCCGCGGTGAACCGCGACCGCGAGTTCCGCGCCGGGCACGACCACGGCGTCGATCCGGCCGACCGGGCGAACTTCACCGTCGAACGGGACGAACACCAGCGCCTCCCCGTGCTCGTCCTCAAGCAGCTCATTCGCGAAGAGACCGCCCATCGGGCCGGTGGTGCGCAGTCTGCGGGCGGTGGTGAAGCCGTGCAGCTCGCCCAGCGCCCCCTGCCACCAGCCCGCGAGGTCCTGGCGGTCGATGACCTCGCGGATCCCGATGGCCGCCTGGTCACGGACTGTGCGGTACTCGACGGTCGACCCATGCACGGGCCGGGCCAGTAGGTCGCGCAGCGATTCGACGGCGCTCTGCGCCTGCGCGAGCCGGTTCTCCAGGCGCGCGAGATGCGCGGCGATCAGCTGGTTGCGGGTGCTCACGTCCTCGGCGGTCAGCACCGCCTTCACGTCCGCCACCGGCATGTCCAGGTTCCGCAGGCGCACGATCACCTGAGCGGTGGGCACCTGGTCCGGGGAGTAGTACCGATAGCCGGTTACCGGGTCCACATCGGCCGGCGTGAGCAGCGCGACGTCGTGGTAGTGCCGCAGCGTCTTGACGCTCAGATGGGTCGCGCGGGAGAACTCGCCGACCGTCATGCCCGTGTGCATGGCACCAGTGTCAACCCTCCCCCAACTGGAGGGTCCAGCGGACGATCTCCGGTTGACCCTCCCGTACAGGTAGGCCCCAGGGTCGGCGGTAGGCGCCGCACAGCGCCGAGGCCTTACGAGGAGACTTCCCATGAACACCAATACCCAGGCCACAGCTCTGCCCGATGTTGTCGCCGCCTATATCGAGGCGGTCAACGCCTTCGACGTGGACGCCGTCCTGGCGACCTTCGCCGACGACGCCGTGGTCAACGACGCGAGCCGCGAGTTCGCCGATCCCGCCTCGATCCGAGCCTGGCTGGACCGCGAGATCGTCGGTGACAAGGTCACGATGAAGGTCACGGAGTTCGCGCGTCACGGCAACCTAATGGTCGTGCGGGCGCGCTACGACGGCGAATACGACAAGACGAACCTGCCCGACGAACTGGTGCTCACCAACTACCTCACGGTCGCCGACGGCAAGATCACCTCGCTGGTCATCGTGCACAA
The DNA here is from genome assembly GCF_040298985.1 of Streptomyces sp. NPDC001093. Taxonomy (NCBI): domain Bacteria; kingdom Bacillati; phylum Actinomycetota; class Actinomycetes; order Kitasatosporales; family Streptomycetaceae; genus Streptomyces; species Streptomyces sp. NPDC001093. The sequence continues at coordinate 84,782 of NZ_JBEPBF010000029.1, forward strand.
CCAGCCCTCTCCCTACTGAGGGCGGCTCCCCGGCGATGGCTGCCCCCGCCTCCGCGCGGTGCTCGGGCCGCACGCTCGCCGGTACCGGGCCGAGTCCGTCGCCATTCGTGGAAGGAACATCCCATGAGCACACTGGTCACCGCCGAGCTGTTCGCCCAAACCGGCCGCGGCGACGACGTCGCGAAGCTGCTGTTGGACATCCTGGGCGAGAGCCTTGAACACGAGGGCTGCGAAGACATCCGCATCCTGCGCGACCAGAACGACCCCGACCACGTGACCGGCCTGACCCAATGGACCGAGGCACACAACTACACCGACTACCTCACCTGGCGCACGGAGCACGGCTTCACCGCTACCTTCGAGGCCATGCTCACCCGCCCACTGGTGATCCACTACTACGACGAGATCTACCAAGGCCAGGGCATCGCAGCTCGCTGAGAGCCCCCACTCGGGATGAGACTTGCCCGCTGCGTTACGCCAGCATCGGGAGCTCGACGCGAATGGGCCCCGGCTACTCTGCGTAACCGCAGCGACGGCCACTTGAATCGGGTCTCGCAAGATTTTCGTGACGAGGTGACAGACCGTCACGGCAGTGCCATCGTCCGCAGTGTGTGAGGACCTGCTCGGAATGGTGTTTCCGCACCTGGTAGAAGGTGCTGGTGGAGCAAGTGGTCGTGGAGAGCGGGGGGTTGCGTGTCACGGCCCGGACCCGCGACGACTACTCGCTGCCGTGCCCGGACTGCGGGACGACATCCGGACGAGTCCACAGCCGGCACCAGCGGCACCTGGCCGATGCCGCGGTGGGCGGCAGACCGGTGGTGATCGAGCTGACGGTGCGGCGCTTGTTCTGTGACACTCGGGAATGCCGACGCCGTACGTTCGCCGAGCAGGTCGACGGAATGACCATCCGGTACGGCCGTTACACCTCTCTGCTACTGGGGATGTCGCAGGCGGTCGGGCTGGCTCTGGCCGGCAGTGCCGGGGCCCGGCTGCTGAGGATGCTGAACGTCGTGGTCAGCCGGGTGACCCTGCTGTCCCTCGTACTCGCGCTGCCTGAACCGGTCGTGGAGTGCCCGCGCATCCTGGGGGTTGACGAGTTCGCCCTGAAGCGGTCGCACCGCTACGGCACTGTGCTGGTCGACGTCGAGAGCCACCGGGTCGTTGACGTCCTGGACGACTACATCGGCGACACGCTGGCCGCCTGGCTGCAGTCCCATCCCGGAGCCGAGGCGATCTGCAGGGATCGCGGGTCCTCGTTCGGTGACGGCGCCCGCCGTGGTGCTCCGCGGGCGCAGCAGTGTGCGGACCGCTACCACGTGGCAGAACCTGGGCAAAGCCGTGGAACGAGCCAGCCGGCAGGCTGCGCTCCGAGTGGCTGCCGCCCGAGCGGGAACCGTCCGCCACGGCCGAGGTGCGCCCCGTCCCGTCGCTTCCTGTATGCCTGTTACTCGCTGGAGGACGGCGAGACGGGACGCGTCGGCGCGGTGGACGCCTTCGCCATCGATCCGGGCACCGGCACCCTGGACTTCCTCAACCGGGTGTCGCTGCACGACAGCGGCTGCGCCCATCTCGCGGTCGCTCCGGACGGACGCCATGTGGTGGTGGCGAACTACTACGGCGGCGCGTACGTCGTGCTCCCCGTTGGCGAGGACGGGCGGCTCGGTCCCGTGAGCGGCACGCTGCAGAACACCGGCAGCGGGCCGCACCCACGCCAGGACTCGGCGCACCCGCACGCCGTCGTCTTCGACCCGGGCGGCCGGTTCCTCACCACCGCCGATCTCGGCATCGACCAGGTACGGATCCTCCGGCTCACGGACGGCCGCCTCGAACCGGTCAGCCGGGCGCCCCTGCCGCCCGGCACCGGACCCCGCCACCTCGCCTTCACCGACGACGCCAGCACTCTGCACGTGATCGGCGAACTCGACGCGACCATCACGGTGTTCGCCTACGACGCCACGACGGGGACGGTCCAGGAGATCCTGCAGACCGTCGCGACCGCACCACCCGGCTACCCGGGCCCGCCCAGCGGCGCCGAGATCGCCGTCCACCCGTCGGGTGACTTCCGCTACGCCTCCAACCGCGGCTCACAGACCATCACCGGCTACCGGATCGACCGGCCCACCGGGACGCTCTCCGCCGTCGGTCACACCGGCCAGGGCGTGAGCGGCCCGACCAACTTCGTCATCGACCCCGGCGGACGACCGCTCTACGTCAACAACAGCACGGCCGACAACATCGCCCAGTTCGCCGTCGACCCCGAGACGGGCGAGCTGGAGCCCACCGGCCGGACGACTTCCGTGCCCGTCCCTCTGATGATGGCACTGTGCTCCCAGGACTGACAGGCGCATTCAGGAGGGCTGAGGGGATCCGGTGACAAGGGTGTATAGCTCGATGATGACACCGTCCTTGCAGTGGGCGATGTCCATCCCGGTGA
>NZ_JBEPBF010000030.1:0-83631 GCF_040298985.1 Streptomyces sp. NPDC001093
CGCTGGAACAGTTCCCACAACTCGTCCGGCACCATGCGCTCGACCATCACCACACGGTGCAGACTACCCAGAACACCAAATGAGACGACGTCTTAAGGGGAAGCCATCAATACGTCAGTAGTCCTGTCCGCCGCGGGTGTCGGCCTCTTCTACGGTGACACCCCCGCGGTACGTAACGCGGAGATCTCCCTGCGTCGCGGCGAGGTGGCGGCGATCACAGGGCAGAGCGGCTCGGGCAAGTCGTCGCTGTTGTACTGCCTGGCCGGAGTGCTGCCCGTCGCCTGTGGCGAGGTCCGATTCGAGGGGCGCGTGCTCGCCGAGCTGCCCGACGAGGAACTCAGCGCCCTCCGCCGTGAGCAGTTCGGATTTGTTTTCCAGTACGGCGAACTCCTCCCCGAGCTGACCATCGAGGAGAACACAGCGCTGCCTCTTCGCCTAGCTGGAAAACGCAAGGCCCCGGCGCTCGCCGCCGCGGGCGAGGTACTCGGTCGGCTCGGCCTCGCCGATCTGCGGCGACGCCGGCCCTCTCAGGTGTCCGGAGGGCAGAACCAGCGCATCGCCGTGGCTCGCGCGTTGGTGCACCAGCCGGCCGTGGTGTTCGCCGATGAGCCCACAGGATCCCTCGACAGTGCCAACGCCACCGCTGTACTCGAGGAGTTCCTGACACTCGCACGGTCCCAGGGAACGGCGGTGGTGCTCGTCACGCACGACCAGCAGGTGGCAGCCCGAGCTGACACCCACTACACGATGCGCGACGGTTCTCTCAGCACCCTGGCCCGGGAGGCGACATGAGGGACTTGCTCCTGGGGCTGCGCCTGCTCCTGGGCAGCGGGCGAGGAAGCCGGGTGAGGTTCCTCCTCATGACCCTGGGCAGCGCGATCGGTGTGGGCTGCCTCGCTGTGGTCCTGACCATCCCGGGGATCCTGGCTGCCCAGGACGCCCGCATGGCAGCGCGCCAGCCGACCTGTGCCAGGGACTCACAGGGGCACTGCACAGGAGCCAAGGGGGCCCCACGGGAACTGACCATGACGGACCCGCTCGGTTCCCGGCCCATGACCCGCGTCTTCATGGCAGCCGGTACCAAACACATCGCACCGCCACCGGGGCTGGCGGCCCTCCCGCGCCAGGGCGAGATCTTCCTGTCTCCGCGATTGCACGAGGTGCTCCGTGGGGAGCCAGGGCTCGCCCAACTCCTCCCAGGGCGGGAGCGGGGACTCATCGGAGCCCAAGGACTCGCACATCCCGATGAGTTGTACGCGTACATCGGCGTCTCCCCGGACAGGCTCAAGGACGCCGACGGCGTAACCCTCTTCGGCACGCCCTACCCGCCGAGCCGGACAGTGGAGAGCTCGACCCTCGACATCGTGCGGTTCACCCTCGCCGGCGTCGTGTTGCTGCCACTGGGGGTCTTCCTCTCGGTGTGCGCCAGACTCTCTGCGGCCGTCCGAGTACGGCGGTTGGCCGCACTACGACTTCTCGGCTTGAGTACGAAGGCTGTTCAGCGGGTGAATGCGGCCGAGACGGTTGCTGCCGCATTGTTCGGTGCCGTGCTCGGCCTCGGTATCTACGAGCTGGTCAATCAAATGATCAGCCGTGCGGGCCTCCCCGGCTTCAAGTGGTATCCGAGTGACGGCACTCCGAGCCTCTCGACGATCCTTGTCTGCCTGCTCGGCTGCCCCGCCCTCGCATGGTTCGTGGGTCGGGCGAGTGCTCGGAAGGCGGCATTGAACCCCCTGGCCGTGCGGCGCAGTGCCGTACAGAAACCGCCCGCCAAGTGGGGGCTGCTCCCCCTCGTTCCCGGGTTGGGTATCGTCGCCGGGTACTGCGTGGTGGGTGCGACGGGCCATGCGCCGCGGGACACCCGAATGTCCGCCGTCCTCATGCCACTCGCCGTCGTACTGGTCGGTGCCGGTCTCGCCCTGACGCTTCCCCTCCTCTCACAGGTCCTTGCCCGCAGGATGGCCCATTCGAGCGACTCGCTGTCCTTGGGCCTGGCCATGCGTCGCAATGAGGCGGAACCGGGTGGTGCCCTCCGCGTGGCGACGGGCCTCGTCCTCTTGGTGTACGCGGCCTCGCTCGTCCAGGGCGTACTGATCGAACTCGACCAGATTTCCAAGCACAACTCGCCGGTACAGATCTACGGCGTCGGACTCGACGGCGTGACGGCTGAACAACAGCGCGCCTTGGAGAGCATCAGAGGCGTTCGGGGGCATGGCGTCCGAGTGCACTCGTGGACGGATCTCCGGGTCGACTCCTATCAACCCACTCTCGACGCGGTGATCGCCACATGCGGCCAGCTGCGAGCGTCGGTGCCGAAAGTGGACGGGTGTGTCGACGGACACCCCGTCCGGCTGCTCGACGCCGCCAACGGATATCGTCACGACGACGTCAAGCCGGGTGCGACCTTCCCATTTCGCTTCTGGAAGGACGGACAGCGCCGCGTTAAGCGACTGAAAGTGCCGCATGACATCCTTCGGTACCGCGACTGGAGCGACATTCAGGCGATGGACGCGGACGTCCTCGTACCACCGTCCTTCGTCCCCGCCGGTTACCGTCCCGACAGCGCCACCCTGGTTCTGGTCAGTGACTCCGACCCCGCGACCGTGCGCGACGTGCTGGACGGGATCGGCGGCGTCGATCCCACGATCGCCGTCGACCCCTACGGCATCAACGTCACCGCCCTCCAGCAGATCGCCGTCGTCAAAACCCTGCTTGCCATCGGCATGGTGCTCGGCCTGACCATCGGTGTGGCCGCCTACATGGTCGCGGCCACGGACCGGGCCATGGAACGGAGGGCACAGGTCACGGCACTGGCCTTGCTCGGTGCGCGTCCCCGCACCCTGCGAGCCGCGCAGGTCGCGCAGGTCGTGGTGCCGTTGGCCGTGGGGCTGGTGTTGGCCGTCGTCACCGGGAAGGCCGCCGAGTCCAGTTACCTCGTCACTGGAGGCGGTGCGATCTTCTGGGACGGGAAGGGCGTGCCACTGCTGCTCGCCTGTGCGTCAGGGGCCGTTGTCGTCGCCGCCCTCGGCTCCCTCCCCCTCGTCGGCCGGCGGATCGATCCGGAGTTGATTCGGCGGGACTAGGGAAGGCACAGCGACGGTGGGGCGGTACCCGGTGTGGGTGCCGCCCGTTCGGTGCTTCTGCCCCCTCTCAGAACGCGCCCTGTACGTTCACCGGCCCGACCTGGAAGACGTCGGAGCAGATCGTCCAGGGCGCCGGGACCAGGGTCGCCGTGCGGGAGGCCGGGGGGTAGACGCGCAGGTAGGTGCCGGTGCGCAGGCAGGGGCCGCCGATCGGGCCGTTGGTGGTGCGGACGACCGCCGAGGCCGAATGGGCGGGGGCGAGGGTGACCGTGCCGTACGAGCGGCCGCTGCGGGTGGCGGCCGGACCTGTCTGGTGGTGGGCGGTGTCCAGGACGCTGACGCCCGGGTAGCCGCGCAGGGCACAACTGGTCGTGTTGGTGTTGGTGAAGCGGATCGACCAGTACAGCGAACCCGCCGCGCCTTCCTTGCGGCCCATGGAGAGGTACAGGTCGCTCACGGCGCAGGTCCGGACCGTGGTCGAGGCCCGTGCCGCCGACGGGGTCGCGCTCCACGCGGCTCCCGCGGCGGTGAGGCCCAGGAGAGCGGCGGTCAGCGCGGCGGCCGCGCCGCGCCTGGGGAGCGTCCGGAGGATTCTCGGAGGATACGTGTGCGGATACGGATACGGATACCGGGACATGGTGCATCCGCCTCCATCGGGTGAAGGGGTGGATGGGTGGATGAAGGTCACTTCGTTGGATGCGCTGCGGGCCGGAAAAGTTGTGGATCGCCGCCGATGTCCCGCGAAGTCCGCCGACCGTGACATACGGCCGCAACCCGCCTTTCGTAATCGACCCGCATGGTTGATCGTTGGGCCGTGCATCGATGACGCAGAGAACCGACGTCAGGGGGCACCGACGATGACGATGAGCCGTAGGGGAGTGCTGGCCGCGGGAGCCGGGACGGCGGCAGGGGCCGGGTTGCTCGCCGGCTGCGGGTCCAACACCGGGCGCGGGGGCGGGGACGGCAAGGGGACGGAGCTGTCGCAGTGGTACCACCAGTACGGTGAGCCCGGTACCGAGCAGGCCGTGGAGCGGTATGCCGGCGCCTACCGCAAGGCGCGCGTCAGCGTGCAGTGGCGGCCGGGGAACTACGACCAGCAGACCGCCGCCGCCCTGCTCACCGACTCCGGGCCGGACGTCTTCGAGGTCAACGGGCCGACGCTGGACCAGATCCAGGGCGGTCAGGTCGTCGACCTCACCGAGCTCGTCAAGGATGTCAGGGACGATTTCGATCCGGCCGTGCTCGCGCCCAAGACGTACGACGGCCGGGTCTGGGGCGTTCCGCAGGTCATCGACATGCAGATGCTCTACTACCGGAAGAGCCTGCTGAGGGACGCCGGCGTCGAGCCGCCGGACACGCTCGACGCCCTCGTGGAGGCGGCCCGCAGGCTCACCGGCAGCAAGGTCAAGGGGCTGTTCCTGGGGAACGACGGGGGAGCCGGTGTGCTCGGCGGTACGCCCCTGTATGCCGCCGGGCTGCAGCTCGTCACCGAGGACGGCAAGGTCGGCTTCGACGACCCCGCCGCCGCCCGCACCCTCGGCAAGCTCCACCGGCTGTACGCCGACAAGTCCCTCCTCCTCGGCGCGCCCGCCGACTGGTCCGACCCGTCCGCCTTCACCCAGGGGCTGACCGCGATGCAGTGGTCCGGGCTGTGGGCGCTGCCGCAGATCCAGAAGGAGCTGGGGGACGACTTCGGAGTCCTTCCCTTTCCCAAGGACGGCGGCCAGGGCAGGCCCGCCGTACCCGTCGGGGCCTACGGTGCCGCCGTCAGCGCGCGCAGCAAGCACAAGGAGGCCGCCAAGGAGTTCGTGCGGTGGCTGTGGGTGCAACGCACCGACTTCCAGGAGGACTTCGCGCTGTCGTACGGCTTTCACATCCCGGCCCGGATCTCCCTCGCCAGGAGGGCCACCCGGTTGCGGTCGGGGGCCGCCGCCGAGGCCGTGCGTTTCACCACCGACCACGGCTGCGCCCAGCCGCTGCTGTGGACCCCGGCCGCCCAGACCGCCTACCAGGACGCGCTCAGCCGGATCATCGGCAGCGGGGCGAGTCCGGAGGGTGAACTGCGGGCCGTCGTACGGAAGGTGGCCGCAGAACTCGACCGCGTGAAGAACGTGAAGAAGACGTCGTGAGGCGCCGCAGGACCCTCTGGTTCTGGGTGTTCGTCGGGCCGTTCGCGCTCGGGCTCGCGCTGTTCACCTGCGTTCCGCTGCTGTGGAGCGTGGGCCTGAGCTTCTTCGACGCGCACAACACCGTCACGCCCACGCACTTCGTCGGGCTGGACAACTACACCGCGATGCTGAAGGACAACGCGTTCGTCGCCAGCCTGCGGACCTTTCTCCTCTTCACCGCCTTCATCGTGCCGGTCACGTACCTCCTTTCCCTCGCCCTCGCCCTGATGGTCAACCGCCTGGCACACGCTCGCGCGTTCTTCCGGTCGGTCTTCTTCCTTCCGGCCGCGTGCAGTTACGTCGTCGCCGCGCTGGTGTGGAAGATGTCGCTCTTCAACGGGGTGCGGTTCGGGCTCGCCAACACCGTCCTCGGCTGGGTCGGCCAGGATCCCGTCGCCTGGCTGGCCGGCACCGATCCGCCCTGGTACTGGCTGGTCATCGTGACCGTACGGCTGTGGCTGCAGGCCGGGTTCTACATGATCCTGTTCCTGGCCGGGCTGCAGCGGATCGACCCGGTGCTGTACGAGGCGGCCGCCGTCGACGGGGCCCGGCCGGGCTGGACGGTGCTGCGGCACATCACCCTGCCGCAGCTGCGGGCCACCTCGGTCGCGGTGGTGCTGCTGCTCGTCGTCAACGCCTTCCAGGCCTTCGACGAGTTCTACAACCTGCTCTCGGACGCGCGGGGGTATCCGCCCTACGCCCGGCCGCCGCTGGTCTACCTCTACTACACCGCCCTCGGGCAGGGGCAGAACCTCGGGCTGGGCAGCGCGGGCGCGGTGATCCTCGCGCTGATCATCGCGGTCGTCACGGTGGGGCAGGCGCGGTGGCTGCGGCTGGGGAGGACGGACGCCGATGGATGACGCCCTGGTACGGGTGGGACGGGCACTCAGGCTGGTCCTGCTGATCGCGCTCGCCCTGCTGTTCCTGATCCCCTTCTATCTGCTGGTGCGCAACGGCCTGTCCAGCGAGCAGGACATCACCTCGCCCGAATGGGCCTTCTTCCCGGGCGAGTTGAGGTGGGGGAATGTCCGGGAGCTGTTCGAGGACCCGTCCGTCCCGTTCGCCCGCTCGCTGCTGAACTCCGCGCTGATCGCCGTCGCGACCACCCTGGGCACCCTGCTCCTGGCCTCCCTCGCCGGTTACGGCCTCGCCCGCATCCCCTACCGGCACGCGAACAAGGTCTTCTACGGCATCCTCGGCACGCTGATGGTCCCGGCCGCCGTCACCTTCGTACCCAGCTTCGTGCTGGTGTCGTCGCTGGGCTGGATCTCCACCTATCGGGGGCTGGTCGTCCCGACGCTGTTCTCGGCGTTCGCCTGCTTCGTGTTCCGGCAGTACTTCCTCGGCTTCCCCCGGGAGTTGGAGGACGCGGCGCAGGTCGACGGGCTCGGGTACTGGCGCACGTACTGGCTGGTGGTCGTGCCGAACGCGCGGCCGGTGTTCGCCGCCGTCGGGACCATCGTGTTCCTCGGCGCCTGGAACTCCTTCCTGTGGCCGCTGGTCATCGGGCAGGACCAGAGTGCCTGGACGGTGCAGGTGGCGCTGTCGTCGTTCACCACGTCCCAGGTGATCCGGCTGCACGAACTGTTCGCCGCGGCCGTCGTGTCGATCCTGCCGCTGCTGCTGGTGTTCCTGTGCTTCCAGCGGTGGATCGTGGCGGGGGTGGAGCGTTCGGGGATCGACTGACCCCCGACGGTTCACAGTGTTGCGCCGCTGTCCACCACCAGATCGGTGCCGACGACGGAGGCCGCGTCGTCCGAGGCCAGGTAGAGGACGGCGGCGGCGATCTCCCGGGTGGTGGCGATGCGGCCGAGCGGGAGGGCGGCCCGCGCGCGCTCGGCCCGGTCCGCCTCGCTCTCGCCGGAACGCAGGGACATGGAGGTCTCGGTGGCACCGGGGCTGACGACGTTGATCCGGACGCCGTCGCGGATGTGGTCCAGCGCGGCGCCCCGGCTGAGCGCGGTCACGGCGGCCTTGGTCGCGGCGTAGGCGGCGGCCCCGGGGGAGGCGGTGTGCAAGCCGAAGGTGGAGGAGATGTTCACGATCGCGCCGCCCCCCGGCTGGGTGCGCATCCGGCGGATCTGCGCCTGGAGGGCCAGGAAGACGCCGGTGACGTTGGTCGCGAGCTGGGTGTGCCAGTCCTCCTCCGGGAGGTCCGTGATCGGCCGGCCGCCGCGGAAGACGCCCGCGTTGTTGACCGCCACGTCGAGCGAGCCGAAGTTCTCGACCGCGGCGCGGACCAAGGTCTCCGCGGCCTCCGCGTGGGCGACGTCGGCGCTCACCGCGAGGGCCTTGCCGCCCTGTTCCTCGATCAGCCGGACGGTCTCCGTCAAGGGCTCGGGCCGCCGGCCGGCGACGACCACCTGGGCCCCTTCGGCGGCGAAGGCGAGGGCGACGGTCCGGCCGATGCCGGATCCGGCGCCGGTGACCAGTGCCGTCCGGCTGGTGAAGCGAGCCATGGTGATCTCCTTTATTTAGAACGATCGGTTCAGTATGGGGGTGTGAAAAAACGCCCTCGGGCGGAGGGCGTTCGTCAATCGAGCAGCGCCAGCGCCTGCTCCGCCGCGTCCCGGACCCGGGCGGGGTCCGCCGACGCCTTGCCGACGACCCGCAGGCCCTGCATCAGCACCAGCAGCGTGCGGGCCAGGGCGAGCGGATCGCGGTCGGCCGGCAGTTCGCCCTGGTTCTGGGCGCGGACCAGCGCGGAATGCAGCAGTGTCTCCAGGTGGTCCCAGTTGCGCTCGACGCGCCGGGCGGCCGCCGGGTCGCGCGGGGCCAGCTCGGCGGCCGTGTTGGTGATCAGGCAGCCGTGCAGCCGCAGCCGCTCGTCGGCCGCCTCCGCCGCGTACCGGCGTACGACCGCGCGTACGGCCGGCAGGGCGGGGCCCGCCTGGGACAGCTCCCGCACGATCCGGGTGAGCCCCGACTCCTCGTAGCGCTCCAGCGCCTTCAGGTACAGCTCGTGCTTGTTCCCGAAGGTCGCGTACAGACTCGCCCTGCCGATGCCGAGGTGCTCGACCAGGTCGGCCATCGACGTCGCCTCGTAGCCGCGCCGCCAGAACAGCTCCAGGGCCGACTGCAGCGCGGCGTCCGGATCGAACTCCTTGGTCCTGGCCACGTACCGCAGCCTAGGCTTTCTGTAACGATCGGTCAAACAAACCGGGGCGGGGGCTAGGCCGCCCGCACCTCGTACGCGGCCACCCGCACCTCCCCGTCGTCCAGGCACTCCCCGCTGACCAGGTCGAAGCGCTGCTTCAGCAGGGGTGATGCCACGAAGGGGCGGCTCTGGTGGGTGCCGGTCAGGCCGCGGGAGAGGACGGCCGCGCCGGTGAAGGGGTCGCGGTTGTCGACGGCGTACAGGCGGCCGGCGCGGTCCCGGAAGAGGGCCACCTGGCGGCCGTCCGGCAGCAGGGCGGCCACCCCGCGGCCCGGGGTGAGCGCGCTCAGGTCGCAGGCCGTGAACCAGTCGTCGTCGGTGAGCCGGAGCTGGACCTTCAGGTCGGTGGTCTCGACAGCCAGGGTCATCGGGCGCTTCCTTCCAGGACGTCGTCGGCGGGCCGCAGGCCGATGCTCAGCAGCGGCAGGTCGGGCTTGATCTGGTCGCGCTCGGGGACGAAGGCGACGACCGGGTCCGGGGTGTCCGGGGCGTTCACGAAGGACACGAACCGGGCGAGCTTCTCGGGGTCGTTGATGGTCTCCGCCCACTCGTCGCGGTAGTGGGAGACGTGCGCCCGCATCAGCTGCTCCAGCTCGTCGCAGATGCCGAGCGAGTCGTGCACCACCACGTCCCGTACGTGGTCCAGGCCGCCCGGGATCCGCTCCAGCCACACGCTCGTGCGCTCCAGGCGGTCGGCCGTGCGGATGTAGAACATCAGGAAACGGTCGATCAGACGGACCAGTTCCGCGTCGGAGAGGTCCTGGGCCAGCAGGTCCGCGTGGCGCGGGGTGGCGCCGCCGTTGCCGCCGACGTACAGGTTCCAGCCGTTGGCCGTGGCGATCACCCCGAAGTCCTTCGACTGGGCTTCGGCGCACTCGCGCTGACAGCCGGAGACCGCCGACTTCAGCTTGTGCGGGGAGCGCAGGCCCCGGTAGCGCAGCTCCAGGTCGATCGCCATGCGGACCGAGTCCTGAACGCCGTAGCGGCACCAGGTCTGCCCCACGCACGACTTCACCGTGCGCAGCGCCTTGCCGTAGGCGTGGCCCGACTCGAAGCCGGCGTCCACCAACCGGGCCCAGATCAGCGGCAGTTGCTCGACCCGCGCGCCGAACATGTCGATGCGCTGGCCGCCGGTGATCTTCGTGTAGAGGCCGAAGTCCCGGGCGATCTCGCCGATCACGATCAGCTTCTCGGGCGCGATCTCGCCGCCGGGGATGCGCGGCACGACCGAGTACGAGCCGTTCCTCTGCAGGTTGGCCAGGAAGTGGTCGTTGGTGTCCTGCAGGGCGGCCTGCTCGCCGTCCAGGACATAGCCGCTCGCGCCGATCGCCGGGGCGAGGGAGGCGATGATCGAGCCGACCGCCGGCTTGCAGGTCTCGCAGCCGTCGCCGCCCCGGGCGCCCTCGCGGCCGTAGCGGTCCAGCAGCTCCTGGTACGACGTGATGCGCAGCGCGAGGACGATCTCGTAGAGCTCCGCGCGGGTCTGGGGGAAGCAGCCGCACAGGCCCTTGTCGACCTCGACGCCGGACGCCTCCAGCTCGGCGTTGACGAGCCGGCCGAGCACCTTGACGCAACTGCCGCACCCCGTACCGGCCTTGGTGCACTTCTTCACCTCGGGCACGGTGGTGCACCTGTGCTCCGTGACCGCGCCCCGGATCGTGCCCTTGCTGACGTTGTGACAGGAGCAGATGATCGCCTCGTCCGGGAGCGCGGACGGGCCCAGCTGGGCCCCCGAGTCGGCTCCGGCGGGCAGGACGAGCGACTCGGGGGAGACGGGGGGCACCGAGCCGGTCAGGGCGCGCAGGGTGCCGTACGCCTCCGCGTCGCCGACCAGGATGCCGCCGAGCAGCGTCCCGTCCGGGCCGATGACCAGCTTCTTGTACAGGCCGGCGCGGGAGTCGGAGTAGACGACGTCCAGACAGCCCTCGGTGGTGCCGTGCGCGTCGCCGAAGGACGCCACGTCCACGCCGAGCAGCTTCAGCTTGGTGGACAGGTCGGCGCCGACGAAAGCGGCCTCGTCGGAGGCGATCGTCGCCGCGGCCGTCTGCGCCTGCTCGTAGCCGGGCGCCACCAGGCCGTACACCCGGCCGTCCGCCGCCAGCGCGCACTCGCCGATCGCGAAGACGTGAGGGTCGCCGACGGTACGGCACTGCTCGTCCACCGTGATGCCGCCGCGCTCGCCGACCGTCAGGCCGCAGTCCCGGGCCAGCTGGTCGCGGGGGCGGACACCGGCGCTGAACACCACCATGTCCGTGGGGAGTTCGGAACCGTCGGACAGCCTCATGCCGGTGACCGCGCCGGACGCGTCCGTGACGATCTCCTGCGTGCCCACGCCCGTGTGCACGCTCAGACCCATGCCCGCGATGGTCCGCAGCAGCGCCGCGCCACCCCCCTCGTCGACCTGCACCGGCATCAGGCGCGGCGCGAACTCCACGATGTGCGTGGCCAGTCCGAGCCCCTTGAGCGCGCCGGCCGCCTCCAGGCCGAGCAGGCCGCCGCCGACCACGGCGCCGGTCGTCGCCCGCGTCTTCGCGTACTCCTCGATGGCGAGGAGGTCCTCGATGGTCCGGTAGACGAAACAGCCGGTCGCGTCCTTGTTCGGGACCGGGGGCACGAACGGGCAGGACCCGGTGGCCAGCACGAGGGTGTCGTACGCGAAGACCTGGCCGGACCTCGCGGTGACCGTCCTCGTCTCGCGGTCGATCGTCTCCGCCGGGTCGCCGACGTACAGCTCGATGCCGTGGTCCTTGATGAACCCCATGTCGGTCATGGAGAGGTCCTCGGCGGTCCTGCCCGAGAAGTACGAGGTGAGGGCGACGCGGTCGTACGCGGGACGCGGCTCCTCGCACAGCACGACCACGCGGTGCGTGGCGGTCAGGCCGCGCTCGGCGAGCGCTTCGAGGAAGCGCTGGCCGACCATGCCGTGGCCGACGAGCACGATCGTGGGGGTGGCCCCCAGGGCGGTGGTCATCAGGAGCCTCCATCATTGGTGAGCAGGTGGAGCAGGGGGCCGCCGTCGGCGGGGAGCGGCTCTGCTCCCTCCCAGGCGCGGGCGAGCGCGCCGACGGTGCCGAGTTCGCCGACGAGGACCCCGCCGACCAGGCGGTCCTCGCGGACGACGACCTTGCGGTAGGTGCCGCGGGTGGCGTCGGCGAGCCGTACGACGTCGTCGCCGGGACGCGCCTCGGTCTCGCCGAACGCGGCCAGGTCGAACGGGGAGCCCGGGCCGGTGAGGGTCAGCCGGGTCAGGGAACGGGTGCCGGAGTACCGGGCACCGGGGTTGCCCGCGAGCAGCTCGGCGAGGGCGTCGGCCTGTTCCACGGCGGGTGCCGCGAGGCCGTAGACCGTGCCGTCGTGCTGGACGCAGTCGCCGACGGCGTGGATGTGCGGGTCGGAGGTGCGCAGTGCGTCGTCGACGAGGATGCCCTGGTGCACGGCGAGACCGGCCTGTTCGGCCAGTCCGGTGCGCGGCCGTACCCCGCAGGCGAGGACGACGAGGTCGGCGTCGAGGGCGTAACCGTCGGCCATCTCCACCGAGCGGACGGCGCCCGCGACGCAGCGCACGTCCCGCACCCGGCACTCGGTGTGCACCTCGACGCCCAGGTCGGTCAGGTGCCGCAGCACCAGCCGGGAGGCGTCCGGGTCCAGCTGGCGTTCCATGAGCCGCTCGGCCTGCTGGGCGAGGACCACCTGGGCGCCGCGCACGGCGAGCGCGCGGGCGGCGGACACACCGAGCAGCCCGCCGCCGATGACGACCGCGCGCGCACCCGGCCGGACCGCCTTCGCCAGCCCCTGGCAGTCGTCCATCGTACGGAACGCGTGGACGCCCTCCGGAAGTTGGTGATCCGGGGTGAACAGACCGCGCAGCGGCGGCAGCACCGGATTGGACCCGGTGGCGAGAACCAGCGTGTCGTATGCGATCGAGGAGCCGTCGGAGCACTCGACGGTCCGGGCACCCCGGTCGACACGGGTGACCCGGGCGCGCAGCAGGTCCTCGGGCGCCGGCAGGGCGATCACCTCGGGGGCGTACCGTCCGGCCAGCACCTCGGCGAGCAGCACCCGGTTGTACGGCGGGTGCTCCTCCTCGCCGACGAGCAGCGCGGGCACGCCCAGCTCGCCGAGCCGCAGGGCGAGCCGTACGCCCGCGAGGCCGGCGCCGATCACCACCACACGCGTATTCGAGGTCATGCCCTTGAGCGTGCGGTCCCGACGTTACCCGGCCGCATCACGCCTGTTTCCCGTGAGGAACGCTGCCCTCAGCGGGGGCGGGCGGGGGGTGTGAGGGGTCCGTGCGCGGGCGGGGGAGGGCTGTGAGGAGGCGCGGACCGGACCTCAGCGACGCAGCAGGTCCACCAGGCCTGCGGTGTCCTCCTGGCCGTGACCGTCGGCGAGACGCCGGGCCATCAGGTCCAGGAACGGGGTGAGCAGCTCCGCGCTCACCCCCTGCTCCTGCGCCGTACGCAGCAGGGTTCCGGCGCCCGCGACCTGCATGGCCAGGGGGGAGACCACCCCGCTCGTGCGGTCGCCGCTGTCCAGCCGCTCGGCCGTCCGGTGGGCCATGCCGGCCATCGCGTCCAGCCAGGGCACGAGCACGTCCGCGAACTCCCCCGGCGCCACGTCCGCCCCGCGCACCAGGGCGAAGGCGTGCGTGATGCCGGCGAACATGCCGTACATGGCGCTCAGCAGGGCCACGTCGTGCAGCGCGGCGAGGCCGGGGTCGGCACCGACGTACCGGGTGCCGGCCGGCACGGCGAGCGTGCCCCGGGTCTCCTCGAACAGCTCCCGGTGGCCGCTGTAGAAGACGTACGCGCCGGGCGTGCCGATCAGCGGCGGTACGGCCATGATCCCGCCGTCCAGCAGGCGCGCGCCGCGCTCCTCGGCCCAGGCGGCCCGGGCGCGGGCGTCGGCGGGGGTGCCGGTGGTGAGGTTCACCAGGTCCCGGCCGGTCAGGTCGGCGTCCGCCAGGGCGCTGCCCACGGAGGCGTCGTCCAGCAGACAGACGACGGTGAGCCGGTTCACGGCCACCGCCTCCGCCGCGCTCCCGGCGGCCACCGCGCCCTCGGCGGTGAGGGCGGCGGTGCGTTCGGGGGTGCGGTTCCAGACGGTCAGGGGGTGCCCGGCGGCCAGCCAGGCCCGGCCGAGCGCGGTGCCCATCGTGCCGGTGCCGAGCAGGGTCAGGGGTGAGATGTCGGTCATGACGGCTAGGCTCGCCGGGGGAGCCGCCCGGCGTAAGTACCCACTTGGAAGTGGGTGGTTACCCGGAGGAAAGGATGCAGGCCACGAAGGGGGAGGGCATGCCGGTCGGACGACGGCCCGGGGCGTACGTCTGCGGAATCGACGCGGCGATGGACGTCATCGGCGGCAAGTGGAAGGGGCTCATCCTCTGGGCGCTGCAGGAACGCCCGCACCGCTTCGGCGAGTTGCGCAGGGCCCTGCCCGGCGTCACGGAGAAGGTGCTCGCCGCGCAGCTGCGCGAGCTGGAGGCCGACGGGATCGTGCACCGCGAGGAGTACGAGGAGGTGCCGCCGCGGGTCGAGTACGCGTTGACACGGCGGGGCGCCCTGCTGAACGAGGCACTGGCGCCGCTCGGGGCGTGGGGGAGGGAGCATGTCCTCGGCGGCGAGACGGCACACTAGTGCGCCGAAGGGGCGCGGCTCCCGGTCAGGTGCGCGAAGACGACCACGTTGCCCAGGTAGCCGGTGGCCCTCGAGTAGCCGCCGCCGCAGGTGATCACACGGAGTTCGGGGCGGGGCGCCGCGCCGTAGACCTTCTCGTCGGGGAAGTTGTTCGCCGCGTACACCTCCACCGCGTCCACGGTGAACACGGCCACGGAGCCGTCCCGGCGGTCCACCTCGATGCGGGTGCCCCGTTTCAGTGCGCCCAGGTCGTAGAAGACGGCGGGGCCCTCGGCGTTGTCGACATGGCCGGCGACGATCGCGGTGCCCGTCTCGCCGGGTATGGTGCCGGCCTCGTACCAGCCGGCGAGGTTCTTGTTCTGGGCCGGGGGGACGTCCAGGCTGCCGGAGCGGGTCAGGGCCAGGCCCATCAGCGGGGCGTTCACGCGGATCGCCGGGATGCGGATGCGGGTGGGCGTGGAGGGGGCGAGGGCGGGGGCCGCGAGCCGCTCGCGTCCCGGTTCCGGGCGCCCCTCGGCCGCGGCGGGCTGCGGCGGCGTGTGCGTCCCGGCGCCGCCGCCGAGCAGCCACACCCCGGAACCGAGGGCCACGACGGTGACCGCGGCTATCGCGGTGTCGCCGAGCCTGTCGCGCTTGGTTCTGGTGCGCATACGAACCCTTCTCCCGGGGGCGGATCCCCGAGGACCCGGGGCGGCCGCCGAAGACCCGGAGGCCGGACCCGAATACCGGGGGGCCGGACCCGAATACCGGGGGCCGGACCCGAATACCGCGGGCCGGACCCCAGACACCGGGGCCGGACCCCAGACACCGGGGGCGGGCCCCGAAACAACCAGGGTCCGGGCCCCCGAAGACCGGGGCCGTCCCCAAGCACTGGGGGCCCCGAACTCCGGGGACCGGGCCCCGGATACCCGGGGGCAGACCCCCAAGACCGGGGGTGGGCCCCAGACACCGGGGGCGGGCCCCGGACAACCGGGGGCCGGGCCCCCGAAGACCGGGGGCGGGCCCCGAACTCCGGGGGCCGGAGCCTCGAAGGCCCGGGGGCCGGACCCGAAGACCGGGGGCCTGGCCCCCGAGGGCCGGGGGCTCGACCGTCCTTGGCTCCCTCCCCCTCCGGGCCACGAGGGGCATCGGACCCGGAGGGGGCGGGATGTGCGGTACCGGCTGACGGACAGCGGAGGGTGTCCGTCAGAACCCGTCGCCTCTCGCCCGGCGATGCAGGAGCCAGGTACCGCCCGCGGCGGCGACGGCCAGCGCCGTCACACCCGCCGCGGTTTTCACGGGGTCGGTGCCGAGTGCGCCGCCGACCCCCGTCTTCACGCTTCCTCGCGGCTGCACCTGCTCGTGCGCCGCGCTCAGGGTCACCACCAGGTCGCCGGTCACCTGCCGCTTGCCCTCCGCACACTTGGCGACGATCTCGTACGTCCCCGGCTGCGCGCCCTCCGGCACCTGGAACTGTCCGATCGCCTCGCCGTCGTGCGAGCTGGGCGCCAGTGTGAAGGTGCCGGCGCCGACGGCGCTCGCGTCCCCGACCGCCGAGCCCTTGTCGCCGCACGCGGCGGTGTTCACCGAGACCTGGCCGCCGGGCGCCACGCCGGAGGGGTACACGTCCAGGCTGCCGGTGCCGGCCCAGGCGGGTGTGGCTGCCGCCACGATGAGCGCGGTACCGGCCAGCAGACGGGCGATGCGTCGCATGGTGCTCCCCAGGTCTCGCGTCTCGGTCTGTCCCTTACCGAGGTAAGTCGCAGTCCGGGAGCCGCGCTCCCTGATGGCCCGTCAGAATTGCGGTGAACGGGTGTCCTCCCCGGCCCCCACACGGCCCAGCCCCCGCCGGATTCCGGCAGGTCGCAGGAGTGCGGGGGCCCCAGAGGAATGACCGGTATGAAGAAAACACGAATGGAGGCGGCCGTCAGTTCACGTTGACGGCGCTCCAGGCCGCCGCCACCGCGTCGTACTCCGTGCTGCCCGCGCCGTACAGGTCCTTGGCGGCGTTCAGCGTCGCCGTCCTCGCCCCGGCGTAGTTCGTGGAGGAGGTCATGTAGACCGTCAGCGCCCGGTACCAGATCCGGCCGACCTTGTCCCGGCCGATGCCGGTGACCGTGGAGCCGTTGTAGGTGGGGGAGTCGTAGCTGACCCCGTTGATGGTCTTCGGACCGCTGCCCTCCGCCAGCAGATAGGCGAAGTGGTTGGCGACACCGGAGGAGTAGTGGACGTCGAGGTTCCCGACCGACGAACTCCAGTAGTCCGCGGAGTTGCCGTCCTTGGACGGCTTGTCCATGTAGCGCAGGGCGGTGTGGCCGAAGCCGGGCTTCACGATCTTCTCGCCGATGAGGTAGTCACCGGGGTCGGACGGGTTGTTCGCGTACCACTCCACCATCGTGCCGAGGATGTCCGAGGTGGCCTCGTTGAGGCCGCCGGACTCGCCCGAGTAGGTCAGCGCGGCCGTCTTGGAGGTGACTCCGTGGGTCATCTCGTGCCCGGCGACGTCGAGGGCGACCAGCGGACCGAAGGTGGTCCCGTCACCGTCGCCGTACGTCATGCAGAAGCAACTGTCGTCCCAGAAGGCGTTGTTGTAGTTGCTGCCGTAGTGGACGCGGTTGTACGAGCCCTTGCCGTCGCCCGCGATGCCGTTGCGCCCCTGGACGTTCTTGTAGTAGTCCCAGGTCATGTCGGTGCCGTACTGGGCGTCGACGGCGGCCGAGGCGCGGTCGGAGGTGGTGCCGGTGCCCCAGTGGTTGTCGGCGTCCGTGAACAGGTCCGCGGGCGCCCGGCTGAAGCAGATGCCGAAGAAGCACAGGTCCGTCTTGCCCTCGGCGTCGCCGGTGTAGGTGTTGCCGCGTGTCGGGTCCTTGAGCTGGTACGACGATCCCGACTGGGTCGTCTCCAGCGGCACCGTCCCGCTGTACAGCGACTTTCCGTCGCCGGCGGCGGTCTCGATGCTGTCCCAGGCGTCGATCTGGCGGCCGGTGCGGGCGTCGGTCAGCACGGTCCGGGCTACCGGGTTGCCGAGCGAGTCCAGGCCGGCCGCGGTGGTGCGCCAGGCGAGCCTCGGGGTGCCGTGCAGGGCGTCGACGATCAGCTCGGGCCTGGCCTTGACCTGCTTGAGCGCATCACCGAGGTTGGCGGCGCGCAGGGCGTTCACGGCGAGGTCGGTGGCCTTGGACGCCGGGACCGCCGGGAGGATCGAGCCGAGGGATATGGTCCCGCGGGTCGCCCGGTTCGCGCTGCGGTAGGCACCGTTCGGGGCCAGGTGGACCACGAAGTCGCCGCCCAGTACGGGCAGTCCGTGGTAGGTGCGGTCGTAGCGGACGTGCTGGGTGCCGTTCCTGTCCACGATCACGTCGCGGACGCTGGTGTCCTCGGCGGAGGTCAGGCCCAGGCTCGCGGCATGGGCCAGGAGTGCCGACGCCGCGTGCTGGATCGCGGCGGCCCTGGTCGGTCTGGCGTCGGCGTGGGCGGCGGGGGAGAGGGCCACGGACAGCAGGGTCGCGGTGGTGACGGCGACGCCGGCGGTGGTGAGACGACGGGATCCTCGGACGTGCTGGCGTATCCGGCTCATGGATCTCCTCGGGGAAGCGCCCGTCAAGGCGTGGGGGCGGCGCTGATGTACCCAGTGATTCAAGGGGCCCTGACATGTCATGTCCATAGCTCCTTCATGGAGATGTGTGGGGAGCCGAAGGGGGTAGAGAATCGTTTCCGTGATCACCGAGAAGAACGAGAACGACCCCGAGGAGCCCGGAACCCCGCTGCCCTTCTTCGTCTACGGCACGCTCCGCCCCGGCGAGGCCAACCACGACCTGTTCCTGCGGGGCCGCACCGCCTGGGAGGAACCGGCCCGCCTGCGGGACGCCGCGCTGTACGACGGCCCCGGCTATCCCTACGCCGTGGAGCGGGCGGGCGGCGAGGTCCGGGGCGAACTGATCACCGCCCGGCCGGAGTCGTACGCCGAACTGCTCGCCGCGCTGGACCGCCTGGAGGAGTACACCCCGGGCGACCCCCGCAACCTCTATGAACGCGCGGCGCGCACCGTCCTGCGCACCGCCGACGGCACGACCGCCCTCGCCTGGGTCTACCTGGCCGCCCCGCCCGTCGCCGCCCGGCTGCGTGCCGAGGGAAAACCGATCGAGGACGGCGACTGGCTGTCTGGGCGCTGAATCGGGCGAGCAGCGTCAGCCCCTCCGGCACCACGATCCCGAACTCCTCCAGATGGCACTCGGCAGTGGTCCGCTGGAGGTACGGGCGCCTGGTGAAGGGGGAGCGGGGGTTGGTGCCGACGTGCCGGTCGAACACCTCGTGGTCCGGGGCGGCGAACGGCTCCAGGGCGAACGCGTACTGGCCCACCCAGTCCTGCTCCTGGCGCTCGTACGTCTGCAACTCCAGCAGTTCCAGGGGCCCTTCGAGTACGACCCGCCCCGCCCGCCCGCCGCCGCTCCGCCGTCCGATCCGCTCCAGGTAGGCGCTCAGGTCGAACCGGTCCATGTCAGCCATACCGGCAATCCACGGCAGCCGGCACCCTCTACACGCAGCCGCCCGCGCGGGCCAGCGCCGCCCGGAAGTCCCTGGCCAGCGCCCTGTCGTGTCTCGGCGTCATGCACCTGCGCGAACGCGTGCCCGTCCTCGGCCATCGCCCGCATCACCGGGACCAGGTCCTTGTGCGGGATGGTCAGGTGGCTGTAGCTGCTGCGGGCCTCCGGCTTGAGCCGTTCCCACTCGTCCCACGCCACGCCGCTCTCCCCCGTACGCATGTCTCAGTCGCCTGTGCTGAGTCCATCTCCACGGAATCCGTACGAACACACCGCCGCCGGTGCCCGCGCTCACCAGGGAAGTCGTACGAACGCACCCTTGCGGCCGCCGGCGTTCATGACGAGGCCCCCGGGGATGTCGCCGTCTCCACCCGCACCGCGCACGACTTGAACTCCGGCATCCGGGACGTCGGGTCGAGGGCCGGGTTGGTCAGGGTGTTGGCGCGGCCCTCGCCGGGCCAGTGGAAGGGCATGAAGACGGTGTCCGGGCGGATGGCGGAGGTGATCCGGGCGGGGGCGGTCGCCCGGCCCCGGCGGGAGGTCACGGTCACCCGGTCCCCCTCGGCCGCGCCGATACGCGCCGCGAGCCGGGGGTGGAGCTCCACGAAGGGGCCGGGAGCGGCGGCGTTCAGCTCGGCCACCCGCCGGGTCTGGGCGCCCGACTGGTACTGCGAGACCACCCGGCCGGTGGTCAGCAGCAGCGGATACTCCGCGTCCGGTTCCTCCGCCGTCGGGCGGTGGGTCACGGGGGCGAACCGGGCCCGGCCGTCGTCCGTGGCGAAACGGTTCAGGAAGAGGCGGGGAGTGCCCGGATGGACTTCGGCCGCGGTGCCCTCCGCCGGCTCCGGGCACGGCCAGAACACCCCGTTCTCCGTGGCCAGCCGCCCGTAGGTGATCCCCGAGTAGTCCGCCGGGCCGCCCGCGCTCGCCCGGCGCAGCTCGGCGAAGACCTCCTCGGGGTCGGTCGGGAAGCCCTTCTCCACGCCGAGGCGGGCCGCCAGCTCGTGCAGGACGTACAGGTCGCTGCGGACCCCGGACGGCGCGGTGACCGCCCGGCGGCGCAGCAGGACCCTGCCCTCCAGGCTGGTCGTGGTGCCCGTCTCCTCCGCCCACTGGGTGACCGGCAGGACGACGTCCGCCAGCTGAGCCGTCTCCGACATCACCACGTCGCAAACGGCGAGAAAATCAAGGGACCTGATCCGCTCCTCGACATGGGCCGCGCGCGGCGCCGACACCACCGGGTTGGAGCCCATCAGCAGCAGCGCCCTGATGTCCGTGCCGAGGGCGTCGAGCAGCTCGTACGCGCTGCGTCCGGGGCCGGGAAGCGCATCCGGGTCCACGCCCCACACCCCGGCCACATGCGCCCGCGCCGTTGGGTCGTCCAGCCTGCGGTAGCCGGGCAACTGGTCCGCCTTCTGGCCGTGTTCGCGGCCGCCCTGCCCGTTGCCCTGCCCGGTCAGGCAGCCGTATCCGGACAGCGGGCGGCCCGCCCGGCCGGTCGCCAGGCACAGGTTGATCCACGCGCCCACCGTGTCCGTGCCCTTGGACTGCTGCTCCGGCCCGCGGGCGGTGAGCACCATCGCCGACTCCGGCTCGCAGAAAAGCCGTACCGCCTCCCGGAGTTGCGGAACCGACACTCCCGTGATCCGCTCCACCTGCTCCGGCCAGTGCGCCATCGCCACCGCGCGCGCCTGCTCCCAGCCCGTCGTCCGCTGTCGGATGTACTCGTCGTCCGTCCGCCCCTGCGCCACCACCAGGTGCAGCAGGCCGAGGGCCAGGGCGAGATCGGTGCCCGGGCGGGGGGCCAGGTGCAGGTCCGCCTGCTCGGCCGTCCTCGTCCGGCGCGGGTCGACGACGATCAACGTGCCGCCGTTCTGGCGCAGTTCGGTGAAGAAGCGCAGGGACGGCGGCATGGTCTCCGCGAGGTTCGACCCGACGAGGATCACACACCCGGTCTTCGGGATGTCCTCCAGGGGGAAGGGGAGGCCCCGGTCGAGGCCGAACGCCCTCGTCCCGGCCGCCGCGGCCGACGACATGCAGAACCGGCCGTTGTAGTCGATCTGCGAGGTGCCGAGCACCACCCGGGCGAACTTCCCGAGCGCGTACGCCTTCTCGTTCGTCAGCCCGCCCCCGCCGAACACGCCCAGCGCGTCGGCGCCGTACTCCCGCCGTGTGCTCCCGAGCCGCTCCGCGATCCGGTCCAGGGCCTGGGCCCAGCTCGCCTCGACCAGCCGGCCACCGGACCGCACCAGCGGCGAGGTCAGCCGTACCGCCGGCGACAGCACCTCGGCCGCGGTACGGCCCTTGCCGCACAGCGCGCCCCGGTTCACCGGGAAGTCCGTCCGTTCGGTCACCTCGACGCCCCCCTGCGGCAGGGGCGTGATGTTCATCCCGCACTGCAAGGCGCAGTACGGGCAGTGGGTGGGCGTCGAGGCGATCGGTTCCATGCCGCCAGCGTGCGTCGGGCGTGTTACGGCCCCGGCCGCTTCCCGTTACACGCCCGGCACGGCGACCTCCCCGCGGGGCCGGGGAGGCCGTGAGGTCCCTACTGCCGGCTCAGCGAGCGGCTGACGCCGGCCGCGATCGTCGTCGCCAGCACCCAGCCGGTGACGATCAGCAGATACGACAGCCACTGGTACCACCCGCGCGGCGCGTACGCCGCCTCCTGGCCGAAGTCGATGATCGGCAGCAGCAGGTCGAGCGTGTAGAAGAGCGGGTTGAACGCGGGCGCCTCGCCGGGCTTGAGCGCGGGCGGATGGTGCAGGGCGAAGGCGAGCGTGCCGGTGCACAGCAGGAGCAGCAGCCAGCCCGCGGCCCGCATCGGGCGGAAGCCGTAGCCGACGGCCGCGTCCTGGAGCCGGCCCCACACCCGGGCGTACGGCGGCAGGGTACGGCGGTGCCGGCGGAGCTTGGCCAGCTGGACGGTGCGCGCTGCGGCGTCGTCGCCCACCGTGCGGTACGCCGTGGCCAACTGCTCGTAGGGGTGGGGAAGATAGCCGTCCGTCTCGCGTTCCAGCAGCGGGAGGCGCTGCTCGGCCGGGAGGTGCGGGGTCAGGACGCGGTAGCTGAGCCCGTCGAGCTGGACCTGCCCGGGCCATACCTCGGGCGGCACGTGCAGCAGGTCGAGCTGGGCCCGGCGCAGATTCACGGCACCCTCGACGGGAGCGGCCTCCCGCAGCCACAGCTCGCCGACGGCGCTGCTGCTGGCGCGCAGGGCCTGGCCGCCCGGATTGGACAGCCGGGCGTAGGCGAGGTTGAGCTGGCGGGGGATCCGGGCACCGCCCAGGTTGACCCGGCCACGGGCCCGCAACCGCATGGCGTGCAGGTCGGTGCCGACCGTCAGGACCTCGGCGTGCAACACGGTCTCGCCGGGGGCGTTCAGCTCGGCGTCGTTCAGGTTCACCTGGTTGCGCACGACCGCGCCGTTCAGGTGCACCTTTCCGTGCGCGACCAGTCCCGGCGCCCACACGTCCGTGGCCACCTCGGCGTGGCCCAGCTGGAGCACCGGCTCCTCCGGGACCTCGCCGGGTCTGCCGAGCAGCGCACCATTGGCGAAGAACGCCCCGGAGATCTTCGCGCCCGCCAGCCGTACCGGACCCGTGACACGGCAGCAGGTGATCCGGAGCGCCCCGCCGACGCGGAGGGTGCCCGCGGTGAGCCCCGGAAGGACCGAATCGGCCAGTACCAGGGCGGGAATGCTCGCCCCGTACAGGTTCGGGGTCTCGTCGAAGTGGCAGGCCCGCAGCCGGACCGGGTGGTCGACCGTGCCGTACATCAGTTGGAGCACCCCGGTGATGCGCGCGCCCCACACCTTCAGCCCGGCGATCCGGTCGCCCCGCACCGGCCCGTCCAGCAGCAGCGCCCGCAGCACCTCCGCCCGTAGCGTCCGTTCCGGGCCCCATGAGGCGCCCTGCGCGGGGTCCTCGTCGTCGCTCTCCCGGAAGTCGACCCCTTCGCCGAGCGGAAAGGCGTCGCGGACGCGGCGCTCGGCGGGCGTCAGATCCGTGATCTCCATGCTCAGTCCCGGGCCCCCGCCAGCGCCTTGGTGACTCCGCTCTCCCGCGGCCCGAGGAACGTCGGATCCGGGTGGAACACCGCGTCCAGCACCGCCTTGCCCGCCGCGAACACCTCGCGCGTCCCGCCGTAGTACCAGGTCACGTCGTGCTTGTCGGCCACCCCGACCCCGTACGAGTCCACCCCTGCCGCTTCGCACAGGGCCACCGCCCGCCGGATGTGGAAGCCCTGGCTGATCAGCACGGCCCGGTCCACACCGAAGATCTTCTTGGCCCGGACGCAGGAGTCCCAGGTGTCGAACCCGGCGTAGTCCCTGACGATCCGGTCACCCGGCACCCCGTGGTGCGTGAGGTAGGCGCGCATGGCGTCGGGCTCGTCGTAGTCCTTGCGGCTGTTGTCCCCGGTGACCAGCACGACGTGGACCCGCCCCGCCCGGTACAGCCGCGCCGCCGCGTCCAGCCGGTGCGCGAGATACGGCGACGGTTCCCCGTTCCACAGCCCGGCCCCGAAGACCATGGCGACCTGGGTCCGCGGGGCGTCCGCCGTCGTGCGCAGCCGGTCCGCCGTGGACACGAACAGCCAGGTCGCCGGCAGCAGCGCCAGCACACACCCGGCCATCACGGCCTGCACCAGCCGCCGCTGCCCCGTGCGGGTGCGCGGCAGCCGCGGTCGACGGATCTTCATATGGCCCCCAGGGATCGGTTCCGACCGGTTCCGACCATGGAGGACGCCACCGGCAGCCGTCCGGTTCGCCTCACATCGAGCATCCGTACGACGTGAAGCAGCGGAAAACGCTCGTGACGGCCCGGCAACGGCCGCGCAACCTGGTGCCGTCAGGATCCTTGCATGACGGCGTCGCACCCTCCCCGCTCCGAGCCCCGCGTCGACCTCGACAGCACGGCGCACCTCATGAACAGCATCGGCAGCCAGCTCGCCGGCCGGCTCCGGCTGGTCTCCCCGCTCGGCCACCGCCGCACGGCCCCGCCCGCCCTCGTCCTGGTCGCCCACGGCAGCCGCGACCCGCGCGCCCTGGAGACCGTACGGACGCTGGCGGACCGGGTACGCGAACTGCGCCCCGGCCTCCCCGTCCACCTGGGCCACATCGAGCTGAACGAGCCCCTGCTCCCGGACACCCTCGCCGCGCTCGGCGACACCCCCGCCGTCCTGGTCCCGCTGCTCCTCTCCCGTGGCTACCACGTCAAGCAGGACATCCCCCAGATGGCCGCCGCCGCACAGGCACCCACCCGACTGGCCGCCCCGCTCGGCCCGCACCCGCTCCTGGTGGAGACCCTCTACGACCGCCTCCTCGAGGCCGGCTGGCCCACGGCCCCCAACCCGGCCACCCGCCGTGCGAGCGCGGTCGTGCTGGCCGCGGCCGGCTCCCGCGACCCCGACTCGGCCACCGACACCCGCCGCACGGCCCGGCTCCTGGCGGACCGGCTGGGCGTGCCGGTCGTCCCGGCCTACGCCTCGGCGGCGACCCCGACGGTCCCGACGGCGATACGGGCCCTGACGGCGAGGGGCCGGCACCGGGTGGCGGTCGCCTCGTACTTCACGGCCCCGGGGCGTTTCGCGACGCAGTGCGCGAAGGCGGCGCCGTGGACGGCCTCGGCCCCCCTGGGCGCGCATCCGGCGATGGCCCGCCTGATCCTGCACAGATACGACCAGGTGAGAGCGGTGACAGTGGCCGAACCGGCCTCGGCTTGAAAGAAGGGCTGCGAAAAGAGGGGGCACGCGGAACTGCGCGACAAGCCACCCACGACCCGCACGCGCCCCAGAACGGAACAGGGCGGACGAGTGGGCATACTGTCGAAGAATGGAAGGCACCGCACTCGACAACGGCCCCTACGACCCGACCTCGGCGGAGCGTTGGGCCCCAGAGCCCGACAAACGCCCCGGCCGCACCGCCTTCCAACGCGACCGCGCCCGCATCCTCCACTCCGCCGCGCTCAGAAGACTCGCCGGCAAGACCCAGGTCGTCACCCCAGGAGCCCACAGCCAGGTATGGGACGCCAGCCCCAGAACAAGGCTCACCCACTCACTCGAATGCGCCCAGGTGGGCCGGGAACTCGGCGCGGCCCTCGGCTGTGACCCCGACCTGGTGGAGGCCGCCTGCCTCGCCCACGACCTCGGTCACCCGCCCTTCGGCCACAACGGCGAACAGGCGCTGAACGCCTTCGCTGACGACTGCGGCGGCTTCGAGGGCAACGCCCAGTCCCTCAGGCTCCTCACCCGCATCGAGCCGAAACGGTTCACCGAGGACCGCTCGGTCGGCCTCAACCTCACCCGTGCCACCCTCGACGCCGCCACCAAGTACCCCTGGCCGCGCGGCGCCCACCCCACCGACCCGGCGTCGCGGAAGTTCGGCGTCTACGAGGACGACCGCCCGGTGTTCGACTGGGTCAGGGCGCACGCCCCCGGCACCCGCACCTGCTTCGAGGCCCAGGTCATGGACTGGTCGGACGACGTGGCGTACTCGGTCCACGACGTCGAGGACGGCCTGCACGCCGGTCACATCGACCCCAACTGCCTGCACGCCGAGCCCGAGCGGCAGGCGGTGTTCGAGGTCGCCATCGGCCGGTACGTCCCCGCGGACACCGACCCGGCCGAACTGGCCGCCGCCCTCGACCGCCTCCAGGACGAGGAGTGGTGGCCGCACGGCTACGACGGCACCGCGGTCGCCCAGGCCCGGCTGAAGGACGCCACCAGCCAGCTCATCGGCCGGTTCTGCCTGGCCGCCGAGGGCGCCACCCGCGCCGCGTACGGCACCGGCCGGCTCACCCGCTACGACGCCGAACTCGTCGTACCACGCGAGGCCCGCATGGAGTGCGCGGTGCTCAAGGCGGTCGCGGACCGGTATGTGATGCAGCGCGCGGAGCAGGAGCGGCTGCGCGCGGACCAGCGGGTCGTCGTGGCGGAGCTGGCGGAGGCGCTCACCGCCCGCGCGCCGGACGGGCTGGATCCACAGTTTCGGGCCCTGTTCGACGGGGCAGGCGACGACCATGCACGCAAGCGGGTGATCGTCGACCAGATCGCCTCCCTCACCGACGCCTCCGCGCGCTCGCTGCACGCGAGACTTACGGGGCATATGTGAGAGGAACATGACCCTCCGTGGCCTGATCGGGTCACTCCCTCTTCCCGCAGCACGCCCGGTGCGGGACGCTCGCATATGGCGGCACCCTTACGAGGAGGCATCAAGTGGTCGACGCGGATCAGACATTCGTCATCGTCGGGGGCGGTCTCGCCGGCGCGAAGGCGGCCGAGACACTCCGGGCGGAGGGCTTCACCGGCCGGGTGATACTGATCAGCGACGAGCGCGACCACCCCTACGAGCGACCGCCGCTGTCCAAGGGCTTTCTGCTCGGCAAGAAGGAACGCGACAGCGTCTTCGTGCACGAACCGGCCTGGTACGCGCAGAACGACATCGAGCTGCACCTCGGCCAGTTCGTGGACCGCATCGACCGCAGCGCGAAGACGGTCCGCTTCGGCGACGACGGCACCCTCGTCCGCTACGACAAGCTGCTGCTCGTCACCGGCGCCGAGCCCCGCCGCCTGGACATCCCCGGCACCGGCCTGGCGGGCGTGCACCATCTGCGCCGCCTCGCCCACGCCGAGCGCCTCAAGGGCGTTCTCACGGCCCTCGGCCGGGACAACGGGCACCTGGTGATCGCGGGCGCGGGCTGGATCGGCCTGGAGGTCGCGGCGGCGGCCCGCGAGTACGGCGCGGAGGTCACGGTGATCGAACCGGCGCCGACCCCGCTGCACGGCGTCCTCGGCCCCGAGCTCGGCGGCGTCTTCGCGGAGCTGCACCGCGAGCACGGCGTCCGCTTCCACTTCGGGCGGCAGCTCACCGAGATCGTCGGCCAGGACGGCATGGTCCTCGCGGTCCGCACCGACGACGGCGAGGAGCACCCGGCGCACGACGTCCTCGCCGCGATCGGCGCGGCCCCGCGTGTCGGCCTCGCCGAGGCGGCGGGCCTGGAGATCGCCGACCGGGCGCACGGCGGCGGCATCGTCGTCGACGAGCGGCTGCGCACGTCCGACCCGGACATCTACGCGGCCGGTGACGTGGCGAACTTCCCCCTCGCCCTGTTCGACACCCGGCTGCGGGTCGAGCACTGGGCGAACGCGCTGAACGGCGGCCCGGCGGCGGCCCGCGCGATGCTCGGCCAGGACGTGACGTACGACCGCGTGCCGTACTTCTTCACCGACCAGTACGACCTGGGCATGGAGTACAGCGGCTGGGCGCCGGCCGGGTCGTACGACGAGGTGGTGATCCGGGGCGACGCCGGCAAGCGGGAGTTCATCGCGTTCTGGGTGAGGGAGGGACGCGTGCTGGCCGGGATGAACGTGAACGTGTGGGATGTCACAGAGCAGATCCAGAAGCTGATCCGTTCCAGGGCCCGGGTGAACACGGAGGCCCTGGCCGACCCGCACGTCCCTCTGGACGGCCTCGCTTCCTGACCACCGGGAACACCGGGAACGGCGGGACTGTCGGTGCACCCCCGTAGAATCGCCTCGTGGCAGGACGGATCAACGACGAGGACGTGAAGGCGGTACGGGACGCGGTCCCGATCGACGCCGTGGTCTCCGAGTACCTCCAGCTGCGCAACGCGGGCGGCGGCAACCTCAAGGGGCTGTGCCCGTTCCACGACGAGAAGTCGCCGTCCTTCCAGGTCAGCCCCAGCAAGGGACTCTTCCACTGCTTCGGTTGCCAGGAGGGCGGCGACACCATCACCTTCGTGATGAAGGTGGACCACCTCTCCTTCTCCGAGGCGGTCGAGCGGCTCGCCGCCCAGGCCGGCATCACCCTGCGCTACGAGGAGGGCGGGTACAACCCGGCCCACCAGCGCGGCGAGCGCATCCGCCTGGTCGAGGCGCACAAGATCGCCGCGCAGTGGTACGCCGAGCAGCTCGCCACCGGCCCCGAGGCCGAGACCGGCCGGATCTTCCTCGCCGAGCGCGGCTTCGACCAGGCCGCCGCCGTCCACTTCGGCGTCGGCTACAGCCCCCAGGGCTGGGACCACCTCACCCGCTATCTGCGCGGCAAGGGCTTCTCCGACAAGGAGCTGCTCCTGTCCGGCCTGTCCCAGGAGGGCCGCCGCGGCCCCATCGACCGCTTCCGGGGCCGTCTGATGTGGCCGATCCGGGACATCGGCGGCGAGGTCGTCGGCTTCGGCGCCCGCAAGCTGTACGAGGCGGACAACGGCCCGAAGTACCTGAACACGCCGGAGACGGCGATCTACCGGAAGAGCCAGGTGCTGTACGGCATCGACCTGGCGAAGAAGGAGATCGCGAAGACCAGCCGCGCGGTCGTGGTCGAGGGCTACACGGACGTCATGGCCTGCCACCTGGCCGGAGTGACCACCGCCATCGCGACCTGCGGTACGGCCTTCGGCGGCGAGCACATCAAGATCCTCCGCCGCCTGCTGATGGACAACGGCAGCGCACGCGTCATCTTCACCTTCGACGGCGACGCGGCCGGCCAGAAGGCGGCCCTGCGCGCCTTCGAGGACGACCAGAAGTTCGCCGCCGAGACCTACATCGCGATCGCGCCCGACGGCATGGACCCGTGCGAGCTGCGCCTGGCCAAGGGCGACGAGGCGGTGGCGGACCTGGCCGAACCGCGGACGCCGCTCTTCGAGTTCGCGCTCCGCCAGATCCTGAGCCGCTACGACCTGGACACCCCGGCGGGCCGGGCGGCCGCGCTGGACGAGGCCGCGCCGATCGTCGCCCGCATCAAGAACAGCGGCGCCCAGCACGAGGTCGCCGTCGAACTGGCCGGCATGCTCGGCATCCTCGACACCCAGTTCGTGGTCCGGCGGGTGGCCCAGCTGGCCCGCTGGGCCCGGGAGGGCAAGGGCCCGCAGCAGCAGGGCCGTCCCCGCGCGGCCGACCAGCAGTGGGCTGCGGCGCCGCGTCCCGCGAACAGCGGCCCGGCCCTGACCCTGCGCAACCCGGTCCACGCCGCCGAACGCGAACTGCTCAAACTCGCCCTGCAGCGCCCCGAACTGGTCTCCCCGGCCTTCGACGCGTACGGCGTGGACGAGTTCACCGCGCCGCCGTACGCGGCCGTGCGCCAGACGGTCGCGGAGGCGGGCGGCGCGGAGTACGGCGTCCAGGACCCGCAGGAGTACCTGGTCCGGGTCCGCGAGGCCGCGCCCGACGACACCGTCCGCGCGATGGTCACCGAGCTGGCCGTGGAGCCGATCCTGCGCCGCACGGTGGACGAGACGTACGCCGGCACGGTCCTGGTCCAGATCCGCCGCCGCGCCGTCGAACGCCGTATCCACGACATCCAGTCCCAGCTGACCCGCCTGGCCACCGGCGGCGACCCGGCCCAGCTGGCGGCCGTACAGAACGAGATGTGGGTCCTGCAGCAGTACGACCAGGCGTTGCGGGAGCGGGGCGCGGAGGCGCTCTAGCGGCCCGCGAAGGTCGGTGTCACCGCCTGCACCAGCCGCTTCGCGAACTCGCGCCCGCGGTGGGCGAACCGCGGGTACTCGGTGACGAAGTGGTCCCACTCGGCGTACTCCGCGGCCTGTGCCACCTCCCGCAGGGTGACCAGCTCGCGGTCCCGGCCGGCGCTGCCCGAGAGCTGGAAGACCCGCAGCAGCAGGTCGTAGGGGAGCGGGTGGGATTCGGCCAGCAGCACGGCGTCGTACAGGTCCTTGCCCTGGGGATGCATGTCGTCGATCAGCCACATCAGCTTCCAGGCCAGCGACAGCGCGGGGGACGCGGCCAACAGCACGGTTCGGCCGGGCAGTTCGACCGGCTCCGGCGGCTCGGGCAGCTCCTCGGTGAAGACGAAGTCCAGCTGCACGTGCCCGCCGGGCAGGCCGGGTGCCGACCAGGGCAGGAGCATGCGGCGGCCGGGCACGCGGTCGTAGGTCCAGATGTCCTCCACGAGGGTGCTCCGGGCCGCGAACCTCACTCCGCCGGCATCCGCCGCCGCCCGCGCCTGGGCCGCCTCCGCGATGCCGTCGAGCATCCGGGGCGTGCGCGCCTCCTCGATCCCCCAGTCCGCCGGTACGACCACGAAGTCCAGGTCACCGGGCTCGCGGGCCGCCTCCCCGAACCACAGGGACATCAGCAGGCTGCCGCGCAGCACCAGGGACTCGGCCCACTCGGAGTCCCCGATCCCGGCCAGGACCAGATGCAGCGCCCGCCGCCGGGCCGTACGCCACGCCTCGCCGCGCGCCGGGTCGGCGAAGGCGGGGTCGGTGGCGCGGTAGGCGTTCTGGTACTGCTTGAGGGCCGGTTCGAAGACGGGCCGCTGGGTCACGTCGTCGCCCGGTACCTGCGTCAGTGTGCTTGGCAGGTCGTTCGCCCGCCGGGTCGCCTCGTCCAGGGGCTCTGCGGGAAGCCGCTCGCTGCGCCACAGGGCGCGCCACATCTCGCTCACGCCGACACCTCCAGCCATCCCTCGTCCACCGACTCGTCGCTGTCGTACAGCACGAACTCCCGCTCCACGGACAGGACTTCGAGCCCGTCGAGCTCCGCGAGCAGCAGGCGCAGCGCCTCTTCGGCCTCGGCGTCCCGCACACCCCGGCAGCGCTGCGTCACGAACCGCTCGTGCCGCCCGCCCTCGCGGACCCGCCGGGCGTTCCACGACAGATGCGCGCCGTGCGGGACGACCCGCGCGGTCAACGAGGTCAGGTCGGTCTCCGCGTCCAGCAGCAGCTTCACGTGGTGCTCGAAGTACCGCCCGCCCCCGCACGGCCCGTCCGGCACCTCCGGTGCGCACGGCGCCGACTCCGTCTTCACCCGGACCGGCGCGAAACCGGCCGACCGCAGTGCCGCCACCGTCCTGGCCGCCCGTGCCGACTGCTCGGCGTACGAGGACGAACCGGTCAGCGTCAGCATCGGCTGGTCCCGCATCCGGCCGCGGGCCAGCACGATGTGCGTCAGCTTCAGCCCGGCCGCCTCCGCCCAGCCGCGCAGCCGCTCCCTCTCGGCGGGGCCGGCACAGCGGACGGTCACATGGGTTTCGTACAGGAGTCCGGACACCCGGGGATCCTCCCAGATCACGGCCGGATACGACGCCCGGTTTTCGGTCCCGGATCACCAGCCGGTCACGAACCGGACGCAAAAAGTCACCGCAAGCCCCTCGTGGCGGGGATGTGTCGTACTCCACACTGGGTCCGGTGCCCGAGTCCCCGGGGCCTGTCCCAGGAGCGCAGGCCGTCGACTCTCCGCTCCCGAAGTACCGCTGCCGCACAGCCTTCAGCAGCGATCATCCTGGAGGTCGCCCCCGTGCAGACCCAGACCCTCAGCCAGACCGACAGCGCGACCAGTGCCACCAGCACCACCGCCATGACCGCTGACGAGCCGGACGCGGAGACGGACGTTGTCGTGGCCGTGCCGCCGCAGGGCCGCGCCGCCCTCCACCCGGAGGCGGTGCCCGCCGAACCCTCGGAACCACCGGCAGAAGCGCTCGCGGACGAGCCGGAGGACGCGGCCGAGCCCGTCGAGACGCCGGTCCCGGCCCGGGCCGAGACCGGCGGGCCCTCGGCCGACCTGTTCCGCCAGTACCTGCGCGAGATCGGCCGTATCCAGCTGCTCACCGCCGCCGAGGAGGTCGAACTGGCCCGCAGGGTCGAGGCCGGCCTGTTCGCGGAGGAGAAGCTCGGCAACGCGCCCGATCTGGACAGCCAGTTGGCGCTCGACCTGGACCGGCTCGTCGTCATGGGGCGGATGGCCAAGCGGCGGCTCATCGAGGCCAACCTGCGGCTCGTCGTCTCCGTCGCCAAGCGGTACGTCGGCCGCGGCCTGACCATGCTCGACCTGGTCCAGGAGGGCAACCTCGGGCTGATCCGGGCGGTGGAGAAGTTCGACTACGCCCGCGGCTACAAGTTCTCGACGTACGCCACCTGGTGGATCCGCCAGGCCATGTCCCGGGCCCTGGCCGACCAGGCCCGCACCATACGGGTCCCGGTGCACGTGGTGGAGCTGATCAACCGGGTCGTGCGCGTCCAGCGGCGCATGCTCCAGGAGCGGGGGTACGAGCCGACGCCCGACGAGGTCGCCGCGCACCTCGACCTGCCGCCCGAACGGGTCTCCGAGGTGCTGCGCCTGGCCCAGGAACCGGTCTCGCTGCACGCCCCGGTCGGCGAGGAGGACGACGTCGCCCTCGGCGACCTGATCGAGGACGGGGATGCCGCGAGCCCCGTGGAGTCGGCGGCGTTCCTGCTGCTGAGGGAGCACCTGGAGGCCGTCCTCTCCACCCTCGGCGAGCGGGAGCGGAAGGTCGTGCAGCTCCGCTACGGGCTCATCGACGGCCGGCCCCGCACCCTGGAGGAGATAGGCCGGCTGTTCGGGGTGACCCGGGAGCGGATACGGCAGATCGAGTCCAAGACCCTCAACAAGCTCCGGGACCATGCCTTCGCGGACCAGCTGAGGGGTTACCTGGACTGAACGGGGGCCGCCCGCCGGCGGCCCCCGTGCGGCTAGTCCACCTCGGCCACGGCCTGCGCGAACTGGGCCTTGTACAGCCGGGCGTACGCACCGTCGGCCGCCAACAGCTCGGTGTGCGCGCCCTGTTCCACGATCGAGCCGTTCTCCATGACGAGAATCGTGTCCGCGTCCCGGATGGTCGACAGCCGGTGCGCGATCACGAACGACGTCCGCCCCGCCGCCAGCTTCGCCATCGCCTTCTGGATCAGCACCTCGGTGCGGGTGTCGACCGAACTCGTCGCCTCGTCCAGCACCAGGATCGTCGGGTCGGACAGGAACGCCCGCGCGATGGTGATGAGCTGCTTCTCACCGGCGCTGACGCCCGTGCCCTCGTCGTCGATCACGGTGTCGTACCCGTCGGGAAGGGTGCGGACGAACCGGTCGGCGTGCGCAGCCCGTGCCGCCTCCTCGATCTCCCCACGGGTGACCTCCCTGGACGCCCCGTACGCGATGTTCTCCGCGATCGTGCCGCCGAACAGCCAGGTGTCCTGCAGCACCATGCCGATCCCGGACCGGAGTTCGTCCCGGGACATCTTCCGGATGTCGACCCCGTCGAGGGTGATCCGGCCGCCCGAGACGTCGTAGAACCGCATCAGCAGGTTGACCAGCGTGGTCTTGCCCGCGCCCGTCGGACCGACGATCGCCACCGTGTGACCCGGCTCCACCGTGAGCGAGAGGTCCTCGATCAGCGGCTTCTCCGGGTCGTACCGGAACGACACGTGCTCCAGCCGCACCCGGCCGCGCAGCTCCGCCGGCCGCTCGCCCGGCACCGGATCCGCCTCCTGCTCCTCCGCGTCCAGGAGTTCGAAGATCCGCTCGGCCGAGGCGACACCGGACTGCACCAGGTTCGCCATCGACGCCACCTGGGTCAGCGGCATCGAGAACTGCCGCGAGTACTGGATGAAGGCCTGGACGTCACCGATGGACAGGGAACCCGAGGCGACGCGCAGGCCGCCGACCACCGCCACCAGGACGTAGTTCAGGTTCGACACGAACATCATCAGCGGCTGCATGACACCGCTGTTGAACTGCGCCTTGAACGCGGCCTCGTACAGCGCCTCGTTCTGCTCGGCGAACTGCTTCGCCGACTCCTGCTGCCGGCCGAACACCTTCACCAGGGTGTGCCCGGTGTACATCTCCTCGACGTGCGCGTTCAGCTTGCCGGTGGAGCGCCACTGCTGCACGAAGTGCGGCTGCGAGCGCTTGCCGACCCGGGTGGCCACCAGGAACGACAGCGGCACGGTGACCAGGGCCACCAGTGCCAGGATCCAGGAGACGTAGAACATCATCGCGAGCACGCCGATGATGGTCAGCAGCGAGTTGATCAGCTGGCCCATCGACTGCTGGAGCGTCTGACCGATGTTGTCGATGTCGTTGGTCGCGCGGGAGAGCACCTCGCCGCGCTGGCGCTTGTCGAAGTACGACAGCGGCAGCCGCGACAGCTTCGCCTGCACCGACTCGCGCATCCGGTACATCGTGCGGTTCACGGCCCGGTTGACCAGCCGGGTCGCCACCGCCATCAGCAGGCCGGCGACCAGGAACGTGCAGAGCGCGAGCAGCAGGACGTCGCCGACGGCACCGAAGTCGATGCCCTTGCCGGGCGTGAAGTCGGTGCTCTTCAGCATGTCCGCGATGGAGCCCTTGCCATGGGCCCGCATCTGGTCGAGGACCTGCTGCTTGGTGGCCCCCGCCGGCATCTGCCGGCCGATGATGCCGGCGAAGACCAGGTCGGTGGCCCTGCCGAGGATCTTCGGGCCGATCACGCTGAGGGTCACGCTGACGACCACGCACAGCAGCAGGCCGTAGATCGTGAGCCGTTCGGGTTTGAAGAGGGAGACGAGCCGTTTGCCCGACCCCTTGAAGTCCATCGAGCGCTGGTCGGGCCCGCCCCCGGCCATCATGCGCATGGGCCCGGCCATCAGGCAGCCTCCGCTTCCGTCAGCTGGGAGAGCACGATCTCCCGGTACGTCTCGTTGCCCGCCATCAGTTCCCGGTGCCGGCCGGAGCCGACCACCCGGCCCTCGTCCATCACGATGATCCGGTCCGCCTCCCGGATGGTCGCCACCCGCTGGGCGACGATGACGACGGTCGCCTCGGCGGTCTCGCGGGCGAGCGCGGTGCGCAGGGCCGCGTCGGTGGCGTAGTCGAGCGCGGAGAAGGAGTCGTCGAAGAGGTAGATCTCCGGGCGCTGGACCAGGGTGCGCGCGATGGCGAGGCGCTGGCGCTGGCCGCCGGAGACGTTCGTACCGCCCTGCGCGATGGGCGCGTTCAGGCCGCCCTCCAGCTTGCTCACGAAGTCCTTGGCCTGCGCCACCTCCAGCGCGTGCCACAGCTCCTCGTCGGTGGCGTCCGGGTTGCCGTAGCGCAGGTTGGTGGCGACCGTCCCCGCGAACAGGTACGGCTTCTGCGGCACCAGCCCGACCGTCCGCGCGAGCAACCGGGGTTCGACCTCCTGGACGTCCACGCCGTCGACCAGGACCTCGCCCTCGGTGGCGTCGAACAGCCGCGGGACCAGCCCGAGCAGGGTCGACTTGCCGCTGCCGGTCGAGCCGATCACGGCGGTCACCTCACCGGGGCGGGCCACCAGGTCGATGGACTTCAGCACCGGCTCCTCGGCCCCCGGATAGCGGAAGCCCGCACCCCGGATCTCGAGGTGGCCGTGGCGGCGCAGCTCGGCGACGGGCGCGAGGGGCGGCACCACGCTGGAG
The DNA here is from genome assembly GCF_040298985.1 of Streptomyces sp. NPDC001093. NCBI lineage: Bacteria > Bacillati > Actinomycetota > Actinomycetes > Kitasatosporales > Streptomycetaceae > Streptomyces > Streptomyces sp. NPDC001093. The sequence continues at coordinate 34,743 of NZ_JBEPBF010000030.1, forward strand.
TCGGTCCCGAGGACCTCCTCGATGCGCTCGGCGCACACCTCGGCGCGCGGCACCATCATGAACATGAAGGTGGCCATCATCACGGACATCACGATCTGCATCAGATAGGCGAGGAACGCGGTCAGGTCGCCGATCTGCATCCCGCCGCTGTTGATGCGGTGGGCGCCGAACCACACCACCGCGATCGACGACAGGTTCACCACGGTCATGACGATCGGGAACATCAGCGCGAGCATCCGACCGGTGGCCAGCTGCATCTCGGTCAGGTCGCCGTTCGCCTTTCCGAAACGGCCCATCTCGTACTCGTCGCGGACGAAGGCGCGGATCACCCGGTTGCCGGTGATCTGCTCGCGCAGCACCCGGTTCACCGTGTCCAGGCGGACCTGCATCGACCGGAACAGCGGCCGCAGCCGGCGCACGATCAGCGTCACGGAGATGCCGAGCACCGGGACCACCGCCACCAGCACCCCGGACAGTGGCACGTCCAGGCCGAGCGCCAGCACGATGCCGCCCACGCACATGATGGGCGCCGACACCATCAGGGTGAACGTCATCAGGGCCAGCATCTGGACCTGCTGTACGTCGTTCGTCGTACGGGTGATGAGGGAGGGCGCTCCGAAGTGACCCACCTCCCGCGCGGAGAAGGACTGCACCCGGTCGAAGACGGCGCCGCGCACGTCCCGGCCGAGCGCGGAGGCGGTCCGCGCGCCGTAGTACACGGCGCCGATGTTGCACACGACCTGTGCGAGCGAGATGCCGATCATCAGGGCGCCGAAGGACAGGATGTAATCCGTGTCACCCTTCACGACACCGTTGTCGATGATGTGCGCGTTCAGCGTGGGCAGGTAGAGGGTGGCGCAGGTCTGCAGGAACTGCAGCAGCACCAGGAGGGCTATGGGCTTCTTGTAGGGCCTGAGATAGGTCCGCAGGAGTCGTATGAGCACGCTAGGTCTCTCGGAGTCGGCGGGTGGGGGCTGGTCGGTTGCCCCTGGCCCCTATCGTCGGTCACTCCACCCGCGTTACCTCAACCGATTAACCCGACAGCGGACCAAAGGCCGAGGGTCCTCGGCCGCCGGCCCTACGTCTCACCCGCGGAACGCCCCCGGGTGGGTCTGCTCCCGCACCGCCGTGAACTGCTGCCGCACCGCCTGCCCCACGGCCAGCTCGTCGCCCGGCTCCAGCACCTGCGCCGCCGCGCCCTGCCAGGCCGGCGGGGTGCGCGGATCGAGGGTGCCCTGCGACACGCCGAGCGCCCAGGCCGCCTGCCGGGCCGCGCCGATCGCCGCGTAGTCCGCGGGCTGCGGTACGACGACCTGCGCGCCGAACAGCGAGGGCGCCGAGGCCTGTACGGCGGGCAGCTCGGCGGCCGGGCCCAGCAGGAAGATCCGCCGTACGTCCACGCCCCGCCCGCGCAGCACGTCCAGCGCGTCGCCGAGCCCGCACAGCATGCCCTCGAACGCGGCCCGCGCCAGATGCTCGGGCTTCATCGACTCGCGCCTCAGGCCCGCGAGAGTCCCGGCGGTGTGCGGCAGATTCGGCGTCCGCTCACCCTCCAGATAGGGGAGCAGGACCAGCCCGTGCGCGCCCGGTGTGGACTTCATCGCCAGCTCTGACAGGCTCTCCAGGTCCGGCAGCCCGAGGAGTTCGGCGGTCCCGCGCAGGGCCCGTACGGCGTTCAGGGTGGTCACGACCGGCAGGTGCATGCCGGTGGCGTCGGCGAGCGAGGTGATCATCCCGGACTGGTCGGCGAGCGCCTCGGGGTGCACGGCCATGACGGACCCGGAGGCCCCGAGCGACACCACCGCGTCCCCCAGCCCGATCCCGAGCCCGAACGCGGCGGCCATGGTCTCCCCGGTCCCGGCGGAGATCAGCAGCCCCTCCGGGGTCGTACCGGCCGCGTCCGACGGGCCGATCACCTCCGGCAGCATCGCCTGGTGGCCGAGCGCCAGCTCGACCAGGTCGGGCCGGTAGGCGCCGGTGGCCGCCGACCAGTACCCGGTGCCGGAGGCGCCGCCGCGGTCGGTGGTCCTGCGCACCGGCCGCCCGAGCAGCTGCCAGACCAGCCAGTCGTGCGCCTGGAGCAGTACGGCCGTCCTGCGGGCGTTCTCCGGCTCGGTCTTGGCGAGCCAGCGCAGCTTGGTGACGGGCTGTGCGGCCGACGGTACGCATCCCACGGCCTGCGCCCAGGCCTCCCGTCCGCCGAGCGCGTCGACGAGGTCGGCCGCCGCGACCTGGGCCCGCTTGTCGCCGCCGACCAGCGCCGGGCGCACGGTGTTGCCCTGGGCGTCCAGCGGGACCAGCGCGTTCTGCTGGGCCGACACCCCGATGGCCTGCACGCCCTCGAGGAGGCCGCCGCCGGCCGCCTCGCCGAGGGAGAGCAGCCAGGCCTGCGGATCTATGTCGCTCGGGCGGCCCTCCACTGGGTGCGAGGCGTATCCCTGCCGCAGTACGGCACCGGTGTCCGTGTCGCAGACCACGATGCGTGTGAAGTCCGGTGAGCTGTCCAAGCCGGCGACTATCCCCATGCCCTGAATTTTGCAGCATTCCTGTGGATGCGGTGGCCGAGGGCGGCCAAGGGGGTGTGGGGAAGTGTGCGGCCCTACGTGTTGCTGGTGCCCCAGTCGTCCTCCGGCGTGCCGTTCAGGTTCCGCTCGCGGAGGGAACGTACCCGCTGGGCGACGGTCTCGGGGACCCGGTCGCCGACCTTGTGGCTGACCGTGTGGAAGGCCTTGCCGGCGTACTGGCGGCCCTGCTGGGCGGCGGTCTCGGCCGTGTTGCGGACGGCCGGGTTCTGCGCGATCCGCCGAGCGGACTTCTTCAGCTGCTCGTAGCGCTCGCGTCCGGCCCTCGTGCCGAGTACGTAACCGAGGGCCAGTCCGGCGACGAACGTGAGCCGGTAGCGCATGGCTGCCACCCTTCCCTTGCCTGGGTCTGCTGGAGCGACGTGGGCGCCGGGGGAACCGATTGGCGGAGCACCCCCCTGCTTGCGCTAATGTATGTGTCGCAGCGAGCGCCCGCCCCCTGGCGAATACCCAGGTAGGTACGTTCGATGCAATCGAGGCGATCCTCCGTAGCTCAATTGGCAGAGCAGCCGGCTGTTAACCGGCAGGTTACTGGTTCGAGTCCAGTCGGGGGAGCTTCGGTCCTCCGTAGCTCAATTGGCAGAGCAGCCGGCTGTTAACCGGCAGGTTACTGGTTCGAGTCCAGTCGGGGGAGCGCGATGAACGAGGACCCCTTGGGGGTCCTTTTTCATGTCCGCGGGAACCGCCGCGCCTGCGTCCATGTCCTCAAGGTCATGAGCAGCGCAGAAGCCGACCATCCTGAAGCAGGAGATCGTATGAGCGGCTATGCTGCGGCAGCAGGCGCGCACACTTGTACGCGACACGCCGCTATGGGGCGGTAGCTCAGCCGGTTAGAGCAGCGGACTCATAATCCGTCGGCCGTGGGTTCGAGTCCCACCCGCCCCACCAAGAACGGGTAAGAGAATCGTTCTGAACTGTGCAAACGCGTGCGGCGGCGCGAAGTGGGGGCCGGTGTGGCCCCGTTCGCGCCGCCGCGTGGGGCGTCGGGGTGGCCGGCCTCAGGCGGTCGGCACCTTCACGGGCTCCTGACCGCTCAGGGTCTCCTCCTCGATGCGCGGCAGGCACCGGTCGAGCCAGGACGGCATCCACCAGTTCGCCTTGCCCAGGACTTCCATCGCCGCCGGCACCAGCACCAGCCGCACGATCGTCGCGTCGACGAGCACCGCGACCGCGAGCCCGAGGCCGATCTGCTTGACCGCCACATCGGGTGTGGCGACGAACCCGAGGAAGACCAGGAACATGATCGCCGCGGCGGCGGTGATCACGCGCGCGGTGACCACGAGGCCCCGGGTCACGGCCGTGGAGTTGTCCGAACCGCGCAGCCACACCTCCCGGATCCGCGACAGCAGGAACACCTCGTAGTCCATCGACAGCCCGAACAGGATCACGAACAGGAAGACGGGCACCCAGGTCGTGACGGGCATCTTCTCCGGGAAGCCGAACAGCTTCCCGGCCCAGCCCCACTGGGCGACGGCGGTCAGCACGCCGTAGGAGGCGGTGACCGACAACAGGTTCATCACCGCCGCCGTCAGCGCGATCACCACCGACCTGAACATCGCGAGGATCAACAGCACCGACAGCACCACGACTGTGGCGATCACCCAGGGGAGCCTGCGCCCCATGAAGTCGGCGAAGGTGACGTTCCCCGCGTTGGGGCCCGTCAGGTACGCGTGCATCCCGGTTCCGGCGGTCGCTCGTGGCAGCGTCGTCGTATTCAGCGTGTTGACGAGCGCGTTGGTCTCCGGGGCCTGCTTCTGCGTCGTGGGGTAGGCGACGATCATCAGGGCCTTGCCGTCGGAGGAGGTGACCGGCGGTGTCACCTCGGCCACGCCCGGCACCGTCCGCAGCGCGTCGACGATACGCCCGCCGTCCGACGCGGCGGCGTCCGGTCGGGGCAGCTTGGCCGCCACGATCAGGGGGGCGTCGAACCCGGGGCCGAATCCCTCGGACATCGTCGCGTACGCCTTGTAGCCCATCGAGTGACGCGGCTGGGTCGAGTCGTCCGGCATCGACAGCTTCATGGCCAGGGCGGGCGCGGCCAGGGCCAGGATCACCACCGTGGAGGCGGCCACCGCCGTCACCGGGCGCCGCTGGATGAGCCGTGCCCACCGTTCGGCGGGATGCGGTCCGCTCTCCGCCGCGTCCGGAGCCTCGTCCGCGGCGGGCCGCCGGCGGCGGAGCGTGAAACGCGACGGCCTGGCCAGTCGCGTCCCGCTGAATCCGAGGAGTGCGGGCAGCAGCGTCAGCGAGGCCAGCACGGTCATGGCCACCGTCGCGGAGGCGGCCACCGAGACGCCGTTCATCAGCGATTCGCGCAGCACCAGCAGTCCGAGCATGCCGATCACGACGGTGGCCCCCGCGGTGAGCACCGAGCGGCCGGCCGTGCGCATCGTGGTCACCGTCGCCGTCTCCGGGTCGGCGCCCGACCGCAGTTCGTCGCGGAACCGCGTGACGATGAACAGCGCATAGTCCACACCCACGCCGAGGCCGATGCCCGAAGCGATGATCGCGGAGTAGGACGGCGCCGGGAAGAGGTGGCCGAGCAGCGCGAGCAGCGACAGGCCGGTGCCGATGCCGAAGAGGGCGGTCGCGATCGGCAGTCCCATGGCCAGCAGCGAGCCGAACGCGATGAGCAGCACGATCATGGCCGCCACGACGCCGAACGCGTCGGAGGATCCGCCGCCGGGCGTGTCGATGGTGTCCACGACGTCTCCGGCGAGGTTGAAGTCCACCCCGTGGCCGGAGGACGCGGTCGCGCGGTCCATCATCTTCTGGACCTCGGCGGTCGGGATGGACGCGCTCGGTTCGTCGAACTGCACCGTGGCGAACGCGATGTGCCCGTTCCGGGAGACGTGCGTGTAGGGGTCGCTCACCTCGGTGACGTGCGGCGCGCCACGCAGCGGTGCGATGGCCGCGCCCACGCGGGAGCGCACCGAGGCGTCGGTGACGGGCGCCGTGGATTTGATCGCCAGCGTGAAGCGGTCACCCGACTGCTGGTGGAAGTGCCGATCGAGCAGCGTCTGCCCGGGATCGCTGGTGTTGAAGTCGTTGTCGGAGCCGGCCCCGTACAGCTGCCACAGGGTGACCAGGCACGCCAGCGCGGCGATCCAGGCCATCAGTGTGATCCAGCGGTGACGGAAGCAAGCGCGGCCGACGATTCCCAGTGTCGACATCGTGATCTCCTACGAGCCTCGAAGTCGCGTTGCGTGCCGCAAGGCGGACCGGCTCGGTCGCATGGAGGAAGGAACCTGCCGGCAATCAAGCTAGGTCAGACCTAAACTTATGTCAAACCTAATCTTCGGCTCGCCCTAAGCCGCTGGTATCGTGGCAGCGTGACGACAGGACTGCGGGAGCGCCGGAAACAGGAGGCCCGGCAGGCGATCTCCGGTGTGGCGATGGAGATGTTCGCGGCCAAGGGCTTCGACGAGGTGACGATCTCTCAGGTCGCCGAGGCGGCCGGGGTGTCGAAGATGACCGTCACCAACTACTTCGCCCGCAAGGAGGACCTCGTCTTCGACCGGGCCGAGGTGATCATCCGCAGCCTGGCCGACGCGGTCGCCGCCCGGGCGCCCGGCGAGAGCCTGCTCACCGCGATCCGCCGGGACTTCGCCGAGCGGATCGCCGCGGGCGACGTCACCCTCGGCGTGCCCACGCCGGCCTTCGCCCGGATGGTGCAGAACAGCCATGTGCTCACCGGCCGGAGGCGGGAGATCGCCGATCTGTGCGAGCAGGCGCTCGGCGACGCCATCGCCGCGGAGTCCGGCGTGGACGACCCGCAGCAGCGGATCGTCGCGGCCCAGCTCGCCTCGGTGCACCGGGTGCTGTTCGCGGAAGGCGCCAGGCGCATCCTGGACGGTCAGTCGCGGGACGAGATCCGTCAGATCCTCGCGGAGGCCGCCCGCCAGGCCTTCGACCTGCTCGAACCGTCCCTGGGGGACTACGGCGTCAAGGCCTGAGCGGACCGGGTCCTCAGCCGCTTCCCCAATGGCCGGGCGCTCCGCGGCTGCTGATGTCCCGTCGCTTCCGTTCGGCGTGACCGCGGCCTGCGGTCTGCGGTCTGCGGCCCCGGCCCGGTCTGGCGACAGGGCCCGGCCCACGGTGTGTCCGTCCCTGTCGTCGTCCGTCCCGTGCCGCCGCCGGCCACCTGGTCGGCGAGCCGGCGGCGGTGTGTCCCTGTGGGCACGGTGAGAGCCGACGGTTCAGTCCGCCTTCTCGGCACAGTCGGGCCACGGCGGCTGCCCGTACGTGCGCCGTACGACGGGTATGTCCTGGCGGAGTACCCGCAGATGCGCCTCGGTGAGCGCCTCGCCGGGGTAGATCGCGAACTCGTGGTTCAGGCGGTCGCGCAGCTCCTCGTAGACGCGGAGGGCCGCCGCCTGCCGGCCGACCCCGGCGAGCGCGATCATCAGGTGGGCGTGGACGCGTTCGTCCAGCGGTTCCGCCGCCGCCAGTGCGTGCAGGCGGGGCAGCACCCGGTCGTGGAGCCCGAGACCGCAGGCGGCCTCGGCGTACCGCAGGATCGCATCGGCCTGCTGGCGCCGCTGGGCCGCCACCCCGGGCTGATCGTGCAGCACGTCGAGGTCGGCCAGAGGCTCGCCGCGGCACAGTCCCAGGGCCTGTTCGTACAGGGCGCACGCCCTCGGCTTCTCGCCGAGCGCCCACGCGGCCTCGGCATCGGCCGCCAGCGCCCTGAAGGAGAGCAGGTCGAGCTGCTCGACGGGGACGTTCAGCCGGTATCCGCCCCCGGCGGACGCGATGATCTCGTGGCCCTTCCCTTGCGGCGCCAGGAGCCTGCGGAGCCGGCTGATGTGCGCCTGGACCAGGTTCGGCGCGGTACTCGGGGCCGACTGCCCCCACAGCGCGTCCATGATGGAGTCCCGCCGTACGACGCCGCCCGCATTCATCGCCAGCAGGCCGAGCACCGCCCGGCGCCTGGGGGGTCCGAGCGGCAGCGGTGTGCCGTCGCGCGAGGCCTCCAGGGGGCCGAGGACCCGCAGCCACAGCCCCTGCCGTACTCCCGCCCTGCCCGGCGGACCGGCGTCCGGTGCCGCGGACTCGGTCACCGGCGCCGTGCGCCGCCGGGGCACGGTCATGCTGGAGGTCAGCTCCGCGGCTTCCCGGGGATCCAGGTCGAGCGCCTGCACCAGGGCCGCCTGGGATCCGGGTCTGGGCCGGCGCCTGCGGCCTTGTTCCAGGTCTCTGAGGGCGGCGAGGCTGAGGCCCGCCCTCGTGGCCAGTTCCTGCTGGGTGAGCCCTGCTCTGCGGCGATGGTGGCGTAACACGTCAGCCAGCCGGGCGGCCGGCTCCCCGTTGTCTCGGCGCATGCGCTTCCCGTTCCGTCTGTCCTGTTCGGATGAGGGGGGTGGCTCGCAGCCCCTCCATTCAGCGGTGTTCAACCCGGTCGAGCAACCAGCCCCTCAAAAAGGGAAGTTAAAGAACCGGTTGTCGCGAACCAGGGTCCCGACGCCCCCCATATCTTAGGTTTGACATAAGTTTAGGTCTGACACACCATGTGGGCATGACCCGAGAGACCACCGAGGCACCCCCTGCGCCCGGCGCCTCGCGACAGGACGGCCGCCATGGCCGGCGGGCCGTCGCCGTCGTCCTCGTCGGAGCTTTCATGGCCCTGCTGGACACCACGATCGTGAACGTGGCGCTGCCGTCGATCCGCACCGCCCTGCACGCCTCGCCCGCCGGCCTGGAGTGGATCGTGTCCGGGTACGCGCTGGCCTACGGCCTGGTCCTGGTTCCCGCCGGCCGCGTCGGCGACCGGATCGGCCACAAGCGGCAGTTCATCGCCGGGCTCGCGCTGTTCACGCTGGCCAGCGTGGCCTGCGGGATCTCCCGCACCACCGGCGAGATCATCGCCGCCCGCGTGGTGCAGGGCGTCGGAGCCGGGGTGTACTACCCGGCCATCTCCGCCACGATCCAGCTCACCTTCACCGGCCCCCGGCGGTCGAAGGCGTTCGGGACCCTGGGCGCCGTGATCGGGGCGTCCGCGGCGCTCGGGCCGCTGCTCGGCGGCCTGATCATCCAGGCCGCGGGCGCGGCCGACGGCTGGCGGTGGGTGTTCCTGGTCAACCTGCTCGTCGGCGCGATCGCGCTGCCGCTGGCCGCCCGGCTGCTCCCGGCACCGGTGGCGCGCATGCGGCGGGGAATCGACCCGGTCGGTCTCGCCCTGTTCACCGCGGGCCTGTTGCTGCTGCTCATCCCGCTGATCGAAGGACAGCAGAACGGCTGGCCCGGCTGGACCTACGGATGCATCGGCGCATCCGTGGTGGCACTGGCCCTGCTGGCGGTCTGGGAGGTGCGCACCGAACGGCGGGGCGGGGACGCCCTGCTCAAGCCGGCGCTGCTCGCGCGCGCGTCGTTCGCCGCCGGCGCCGCCCTCGCGATCGTCTTCTTCGCCGGCTTCACCAGCGCCTTCTTCGCGCTGTCCATCCTGTGGCAGGTGGGGCTCGGGCACAGTGCGCTGGCGAGCGGGCTGGTCGTGATGCCGTTCGCTTTCGGCAGCCTGGCCGGGGCGGCGGCCGGCGCCAGGCTCTCGGCACGGCTGGGCCGCACGGTGCTGCTCATCGGATGCGTGCTGGTCTGCGCCGGCCTCGTGGGAACCGCCGGGGTGCTCCATCTCGCCGCGCCGCATCCGGGCGGGTGGCAGCTGGTGGGCCCGCTGCTGGCCGCGGGGCTGGGCAGCGGCATGGTGATCGCGCCCAACCAGGACTTCGTCATGGCACACGTGCCGCGGGAGGAGGCCGGGACCGCGGGCGGCACCCTCACCACCGCGCAGCGCGTCGGCAGCGCCATCGGCATCGCGGTGGTCGGCACCGTTCTGTTCGGCACCCTCGACATCCGACCCGGCCGGGACACCCTGGCGCGGGCGTACGGTCACAGTGCCCAGCTCGCCATGCTGGCCGGCGCGGGCTTCGTCCTGGTCGCGCTGCTTCTGGTGGCCGCCCTCCCGCAGCGGGCCCCCGCGCGCCGCTGAGGCCGACGCCGACGCTCAACTCCCCCTCCGTGCCCGCCGGTTGCCGACCGGGACCGATGCACCCCATGCCGCCCGACGGGCACGCGCGCGCCGCCCGCGCCGGGGCCTTGGAGAAGGAGAGCCGGGGGGCCGGTGCCACCACCAGCGCGCCGAAGAGGGCACCGGCAGGCAGCGGCGCGCGCTCCTGCCGCTGGGCGCTGAACCCGGCGCCGTCGATCGGCGCCGGGCGTGGCGTGCGGTGGTCAGGGGGTTGCCGTCGGGTCGGGCAGCGGGGTTGCCGTGTGGTTGCCGGTGGGGGTCCGCAGTCCGAGGGAGGCGGCAGCGGCGGCCGGGTCGGACGAGCCCAGCCGGCCGGAGGCGGCGAGGTAGCCGTCCGGCCGGATCAGCAGCCAGCTGCCGCGCCGGGCCCGGAGTCCGTCCGCCAGCAGCCCGCCCGGATCCGGCAGCGGACCCGGCACCGTGTCGTCCCCGCCACGCGCATCCGGCGCCGGAACCGTGCAGACCCGCAGCACACCGTCGTACTCCTCGGCCAGTCGGCGCAGGGCCGGGCCGTCGCCCCTCCGGGCGAAGGCCAGCAGCAGCCAGCCGGGCCTGCGCAGCTCGGCGAGCAGCGAGCGCCAGCCGCCGGAGGCCGCCTCCTGGGAGGCCGTGACCCGGGCGACGCGCTCGCCCGCCGCCACCGCGAGCGCGGCGTCGGACCCGGCCGGCCCGGCCGGGTAGCTCAGGCCGAGCGCCGACATGCCGGCCATGATCTTCCGTTCGATCCTCGACTTCAGCGGCCTGACGTTCCGTACGACCGTGAACATCGTCCCCAGCCAGGCCGCCGCGACCGGGTTGCGCAGCTGCGTCAGCGCGGTGACGAACCGGGTGGAATCCAGCAACGTGGCCGCGACCGGGAGGCGTTCGGCTCCGAAGCTGTCGAGCAGGCGCGCGTCCGCGCGGCCGTGCCGGACGTCGGCGAGCTTCCAGGCCAGGTTGCAGGCGTCCTGGACACCGGTGTTGAGGCCCTGCCCGGAGGCGGGGCTGTGGACGTGCGCCGCGTCGCCCACGACGAAGCAGCGGCCCGACCGCATCGCGGGGACCATGCGCTGCTGGATGGTGAACACCGAGACCCAGCTCGGGGCCTCGACGGTGACCGGGGCGCCGATGCCGGCCTGGATCTTGCGGGCCAGACGCGCGGCGAGGGCCTCGCGGTCACCGGTGTCGACATGACCGACGTCCCGGGTGTCGACGAGCCGCCACCTTCCCTCGTCCGGGAACGGCACGAGCATCACCGTGCCCTCGCGGGTGCGCATCCAGTAGATGGAGTCGGGAGGCAGATCGCAGTGGACTTCGGCGTCGGCGATCAGCCAGGTCTCGGTCTGCTTGCCGCGCATCTCGAGGCCGAGGCGCTTGCGGACGGTGGAGTGGCCGCCGTCGGCGCCGACCAGCCAGGTCGCGCGGACCGACTCGGTGCCGCCGTCGGTCCGCGCCAGCTCGGCCGTGACGCCCTCGCCGTCGTCGGTGAAGCCGACGAGTTTCGTGCCCCACTCGATGCCGAGGCCCTGGCGGGTCACGGCGTCACGCAGGATCCGCTCGGCGCGGGCCTGGTCGATCATCACCGTGTAGGGGTAACGGGTCGGCAGACGGCCGTAGTCGGCGTCGAACCGGACCAGCCGGCCGCCGTTCTGGTAGAGCGTGAGGTGATCCACCCTGCGGCCCTGGGCGAGGATGTCGCGGACCACGCCCATCTGGTCGAACGTCTCCAGCGTGCGGGCGTGCATGCCGAGGGCGCGGCTGGTGGTGGCGGGGCCGTCGGCCGCGTCGACCAGGAGGACGGACAGACCGTTGCGGACCAGCTCGTGGGCGGCGGTCAGGCCGGCCGGACCGGCCCCCACGACCAGGACGTCACAGACGGTGGTGCACTGGGTCATGACAGCTCGCTTTCTCGCTCGGCGCGGGTGCGGTGAACGTTCGGCGCGGGGTGTGGTGAACGGTTCCCCGGCGATGCGGGTGCTCGGATGCCGGCAGGGCCGTGGCGATGCCTGGACGGTGCGGTGCCTGGACGGTGCGGGCCCGGCAGGCGGATGCGAACCGATGGCGGGCAAAGGGGCCGTGACCGACCCGGCGGAACTCCGGTCGACGGCGGTGAGTCCGCTCGCCCCGTCCGCCGGAGCCCCGGCGCGCCCGACAGTCTGCCACGGCCCCAGCGGCCAAGTCGCCCGTGGGCGACCGGCGTTCACCTCGTGAGACCTCGCCGTCCGCCCGGCCGTCGACCGCGTCCCGGTGCCGCCGGCGGTCGCTGTTGAACGCCCCGGCCCCGGCGCTAGGGTCGGCGCCAGCCGGCCTGCGACCCCCTCCGCGGCGCCGTGCCGGTGATCCCTGCCGGGCGCGCTCGTGCCACCCCGGAGCCCGGCCACCGGCCGGTCCGCGCCGTCGCAGGACGGCGTGACCTCGCCCTCGCGAGAGAGCGCGCGTGGCGCGTTTCCCCCCTGCGCGCCGGCATCGCACACGCCACGTATCGGGATCGGTTCCGGTCCACAACGGAAGGTAGGTACAGATGACCACGTACGGAATGCTGATCTTCGACGGCGCGGACGAACTGAACTTCACCGGCCCCTGGGAGGTGTTCAACGTCTCCTCGATCCTGCGCGACGACGCCGACACCTCCGTGCTGATCGCCCAGAACCGGGACGTCGTGAGCTGCCAGAAGGGCATGAAGGTGGTGCCGAGCCACACCCTCGAGGACCACCCGCCGCTGGACGTGCTGGTGGTGCCCGGCGGCAGCGGGACCCTGCAGCAGCTCCAGAACCCGGTGGTCACCGAGTGGATCAGGAAGACGGCCCCCAGCACCGCCTGGACCTCCAGCGTGTGCACCGGCGCCTTCCTGCTCCGCGAGGCCGGGCCGGCGCGCGGGCGCCGGATGGCGACGCACCACGCCTACCTCGAGAAGCTCAGGGCCTTCGGCGACGTCACGGTGGTCCCGGACGCGCGGTACGTCGTCGACGGCAATGTGATCAGCACCCAGGGCATCACGGCCGGCATCGACATGGCGCTGTGGGTCGTGGGACAGCTGCACGGCCGGGAGCACGCCCGCGCGGTGCAGTGGCGCCTGCAGTACTACCCCGCGCCGCCGTACCAGGCAGACGAGCCGCAGTAGTCCGCGGCGCGATCACCCGGACCCGCATCATCCCTGCCAACGAAAGGCGAGGAGACAGTGCCCTTCATCAATCCCAAGGACGGTTACCTCACCGTCATGAACCTGCTGAAGACCGACTCGGCGGAGAAGCAGCAGCGGCTGCTCGGCGCGGCGCGGCAGATCATCGACCAGGCGGATTTCCCCGGATGGATCTCGAGCACCATCCACGGCGGCCAGGACAGGTTCGGCACACTGAACTTCATCCAGTGGCGCAGTGCGGAAGATCTCGCCGCGTGGTACGCCGGTGAGATCTTCAAACACCATGACATGGCGCTGTTCCTGGAACTCCTCACCTTCGCCCGGCTGTTGCAGGCCGAGGCGGAACTGAGCCAGTGCCGCCCGGGGCTGGGTGACGTCGCCGAAATCTCGGCCGACCGCGACGACTACACGGTCGTCGAGGTCCTCGACGTGGCGCCGGAAAGCCAGAGCGCCCTGATCGCCGCTGTCGGCGCCGCTCACGAATGGCTGGTGGAAATCCCCGGGTACCGTTCGCAGAGCGTGCTGCGCGGCGTGCGCGCCCGCGGTCCCGAGGGCGACAACGCGCTCAAGGAGGTGGGCGCCGAGAACTCCTTCGTCGTCGTCTACTCGCAGTGGGACGGCAAGGAGGCCTACGACGCGTTCCGTGCCTCTCCCGCCGCACAGTGGTCGCCGGCGCGGCGCGCCACGGAAATCAAGCGGAACGCGCTGACGATTTCCAGCGACTGGAACAGTTACCGGGTCGAGCACTCCGGGTCCGCCGCGTAGCCGGCCGCGCTTCTTCCGCACATGTGTCACCGGGTCCTCCCGGCACGCCCCTGACCGGGTGTGCGCCGGGAGGACCCTTTTTGTGTTGCCGTTCAACTGCTTATGTGCACCAGTTGAACGGGGCCAGGGTCTGTTCAACCACCCCCGCCCGAACTGGATTTAACCCGCGGTCACCTGGATCCTTTTTCGAGGAGGTCACACGATTCCCAGGCGAGGGGTCCATGAGCGACCAACAGTCCATTCCTGCTGAAATACCCGTCCTCATCGTCGGAATGGGGCCGACCGGCCTCATGCTGGCCAGCGAACTCCAGTTGTGCGGTGTCGACTGCCTGGTGCTCGGCACCGCGGCAACCCCGGAGTGGGAGTCGCGCGCCCTGGGTTTCACGCCCAGTACTCTCGAGATATTCGCGCACCGGGACATGCTCGAGGAGTTCGGCCCGCTCGAGCTGAGTCATGCCGTGCATTTCGCGGGAATCGTCATTCCCGCCGATCACATCTCGTCCCCGCATCCGTCGGCCATGCGTTTTCCGCAGTACAGGACGGAGGCCGTGCTGCGGGGCAGGGCCACCCGTCTGGGCGCCGCCGTCCGGCCGGGACACACGGTGCGCGATGTCCGGGAACTCGAGGGAGCCCTGGAGACCGTCGCCGAGGGCCCCGGCGGAACCGTCACCGTACGCTCGCGGTACGTCGTCGGCTGCGACGGGGCGCACAGCACCGTGCGGAAGAAAGCCGGCCTCGAATTCCCCCTCACCCCGCCCAACGTGCAGATGCTGCTGGCCGACATCGAGCACGTGGGCCTGCCGAACAACCGTTTCGGGAAGAAGACGCCCCACGGAATGGTGATGTCCGGACCGCTCACCGACACGGTGGACCGGCTGATCGTCTGCGACTTCCACGCCGAGCCGCTCGAACGCGGCACCCGGGTCGAGGCGAAACACCTGGAACAGGCGTACCGGAACGTCACCGGTGAGGACCTCCCGGCCGGGAACATCCGCTGGGCGAGCTCCTTCAACGACGCCTCCGGCATGGCCCCGTGGTTCCGCATGGGCAACATCTTCCTGGCCGGCGACGCGGCCCACATCCACCTCCCCGCCGGCGGACAGGGAATGAACGTCTCCCTCCAGGACGCGGTGAACCTGGGCTGGAAGCTCGCGGCGGCCGTCCAGGGCTGGGCCCCGGACGACCTGCTCGACTCCTACGACACCGAACGCCGCCAGGCGGCCGCCGAGCTGCTGGCGAACACCCGGGCCCAGGGCCAGCTCTTCCTCCGCGGCGCGGAGGTCGACCCCATACGCGGCCTGCTGCAACGCCTCTTCACCATCCCCGAGGCCGCATCGCTCGCCGCGGACGAGGTCACCGGCATGGCGCTGCGCTACGACACGGGCGACGGCGCCCCCGAGCCCGTCGGCCGCCTGCTCCCCACCAGGCACCTGCGGCTGCCCGGTGAGGACGGCCCGCCCCACGGGCTGCTGCGCGAGGGCCGCGGACTCTTCCTGAGGTCCGGCAAGGACGCCGAGGACGACGAGACCGAAGCCCTCCTGCGCCGGTGGAAGGCGCGCGTGGACGTCACGACCGTGCCCGGGACCGGCGAGCGGTCCGACGCCGCCCTGCTGGTGCGCCCCGACGGCTACGTGGCCTGGACATCCCACGGGACCGAACCGCTCTCCGACGCGCTGACGCGCTGGTTCGGCACCGCCGGCTAGAGGACCTCCGCCGGCCGGAGGACCTCCGACACCGAGATCGGAGCATCTCATGTACAGCACACTGATCATCGCACGCTTCAAGAAGCCGGACTTCGGCGCCATCTCCGAGCTCTTCGGGGAGTTCGACAAGACGGACATGCCGCATCGCATGGGCACCCTGCGGCGGCAGCTCTTCCACTACCACGACCTGTACATCCACGCCCAGGACTTCGCCGAGGACCACGGCCCCGAGCAGGTGGAAGCGGCCCGCAAGGACCCGCGGTTCATCCAGATCAGCGAGGACCTCCGCCCGTTCTTCGACCCGTACGACCCGAACTGGCAGAGCCCGAAGGACGCCATGGCGTCCTCCTTCTACCGATGGCAGCCGTGATGACCGGGCAGTGGGACGTCGTCATCGTCGGCGCGGGTCCGGTCGGGACCCTGCTGGCCGGCGCGGTGGCCCGGCACGGAGCCTCCGCGCTGCTGCTGGAGCGCGACACCGGCATCTCCGACCAGACCCGTGCCAGCACCCTGAACTCCCGCTCGATGGAGATCATGTCCTCCCTGGAGGTCCCCGGCCTCGAGGACAGACCGCACTCGACGACGGGACACTACGGGGGCATCCCGGTCGGCCTCGACGAGGTCGACAGCCCCTGGGCCGGCCTGTGGCGGATGCCGCAGCCCGACCTCGTACGGCTCCTGCGGGACTGGGCCGTGGCGAGCGGTGCCGTCGTGCGAACCGGGGTGACCTTCACCCGGGCCGAGGCCCGGCCGTCGTCGGTGCTCGTGTACGGCGCGGCGGGCGAGACCTACGAGAGCAGGTACCTGGTCGGCGCGGACGGCGCCGGCAGCGCGGTGCGGACGGCGCTCGGCTTCACCCCCCTGCACGTGGCGGCCACCCGCCACATGATCCGCTGCGACGTCACGGGGATCAGCGTGACACCGCGCAGGTTCGAGCGGCACGGCGACGCCGTGGTGACGGCCGGTCAGATCTCCCCAGAGATCGCCCGGTTGATGCTCTACGCGCCCCGGTACCGGGCCACGGACACGGTCACGTTCGAGGACGTGTGCCGGGACTGGCTGGCGGCCACCGGCGAGCACGTCGACAAGGGCGAGTGCGTCTGGCTGGACCAGTTCTCCAACGGCTGTACGACCGTCGCGCGGTGGGACACGGGCAACGTCCTGCTCGCCGGTGACGCCGCCCACGACCAGCCCCCGGTGGGCGGCAGCTCGCTCAACTCCGGCCTGCAGGACGTCCACAACCTGGCATGGAAACTGGCGGCCCTGTGCGCCGGGGCACCTGGCGAACTGGCCGCCACCTACGGACGAGAACGGGCGGAGGCGACGGCGAGGATGCAGCAGAGCGTCCGCGAACAGGAGGCCCTGATCTTCGGGGCCGACCGGCGGCCGGGAGAAGCCACGCGAGCCCGGCTGGAGCGGTCGCCGGCGTTCCGGCGGCAGGTCGCGCGCTCCATAGCGGGACTCGACACCCACTACATGGGCAGCACCCGGACCGGGCCGCGGCTGTCTCCGGCCCGGTTCGTCCGGGCGCTGCGCAGGGAACCGCTGCCGAGCGAGACGGCCGCGCTGGGCCGGCAGGCCGTCATCGTGACCGGGGACCGCGAGCAGGACGTGCGGCTCGTCGTCCGTCCCGACGGGCACGTGGCCTGGGCGGCCGGGCATCCGGACACGGACGCGGCCGGCGTCGCCGACCGCTGGTTCGGGGACGTCCTCAAGCCGGTCGTCATCAAGGCGAGCCCGCGGTGACCGGGCGGACGCGACGGGCCGTGATCACCGGCCTCGGCGTGGTCGCGCCGGGCGGCGTCGGCACCAAGGCCTTCTGGGAGTTGCTGACCGCCGGGCGCACCGCCACCCGCCCCATCACCCTGTTCGACGCCTCGCCCTTCCGCTGCCGCATCGCCGCGGAGGTCGACTTCGACCCGGCTCGGGAGGGACTGTCGCCCAAGGAGATCCGCCGCATGGACCGGGCGGGTCAGTTCGCGGTGGTGGCCACCCGTGAGGCGCTGGCGGACAGCGGGCTCGACGACACCGTCGACCGGTCGCGGCTCGGAGTGAGCCTGGGCAGCGCCGTCGGCAGTTCGACCCGGATGGAGGAGGAGTACGTCGCCATCAGCGACGGCGGGCGCGACTGGCTGGTGGACCACCGCTTCGCCGTCCCCTACTCCTACTCGTACATCGCCGCGGGCACGCTGGCGACCGAGGTGGCCTGGGCGGCTCGCTGCGAGGGCCCGGCCATGGTCGTGTCGGCCGGCTGCACCTCGGGCCTGGACGCCGTCGGCCACGCCGTGCAGCTCATCGAGGACGGCACCGCCGACGTCATGGTCACGGGCGCCACGGAGGCCCCGCTGACCCCGATCACGATGGCGTGTTTCGACGCGCTGAAGGCGACCACGCCGAGGAACGAGGACCCGGCCAGCGGCTGCCGTCCCTTCCACCGGGACCGGGACGGCATCGTGCTCGGCGAGGGCGCGGCCGTTTTCGTCCTGGAGGAGCTCGAGCACGCCAGGCGCCGCGGGGCGAACATCCTCGCCGAGGTGGTCGGCTACGCCAACCGCGCGAACGCCTACCACATGACGGGTCTGCGGCCCGAGGGGCTGGAACTCGCCGAGGCGATCCGGGCCGCTCTGGACCAGGCACACGTCACCCCGGGCGACATCGGCTACGTCAACGCACACGGCTCCGGCACCCGGCAGAACGACCTGCACGAGACCAACGCGGTCAAGAACGCCCTCGGCAGAGCCGCCTACGACGTACCCATGAGCTCCATCAAGTCGATGGTGGGCCACTCACTCGGTGCGATCGGAGCGATAGAGATCGCGGCCTGCGTGCTCGTCATCCAGGACGGGATCATCCCGCCCACCGCCAACCTCACCGAGCAGGACCCCGAGTGCGACCTGGACTACGTGCCGTTGGTGGCACGCAAGCAGCGCGCCGGCACCGTGCTCACCATCGGCAGCGGCTTCGGCGGCTTCCAGTCGGCGATGGTGCTCGCCGCGCCCGATCGGACGGTGTCATGACCGAGGCCGTCATCACCGGAGTCGGTGTCGCCGCCCCGAACGGCGTCGGCACGGAGGAGTTCTGGAAGGCGACCCTGGCCGGCCGC
This sequence comes from Streptomyces sp. NPDC001093, assembly GCF_040298985.1. Taxonomy (NCBI): domain Bacteria; kingdom Bacillati; phylum Actinomycetota; class Actinomycetes; order Kitasatosporales; family Streptomycetaceae; genus Streptomyces; species Streptomyces sp. NPDC001093. The sequence goes on from NZ_JBEPBF010000030.1 coordinate 53,038, forward strand.
AGCGGCATCGGCCCGATCCGGCTGTTCGACGCCGGCCCCTACCCCGTGAAGCTCGCGGGCGAGGTCGAACTCGACGCCGCCGCCCACATCCCCGGCAAGTTCCGGGTGCAGACCGACCACATGACCCATCTGGCCATGTCGGCCACCGTGATGGCGCTCGAGGACGCCGGAGTGGACCCCGCCGAGCTGCCCGAGTTCGACATGGGCGTCACGGTGGCCAACTCCTCCGGCGGGATCATGTTCGGCCAGCGGGAGCTGCAGCGGCTGTGGTCGCAGGGGCCGACGTACGTCTCGGCGTACATGTCGGTGGCCTGGTTCTACGCCGCGACCGCCGGGCAGCTGTCGATCCGGCACGGCATGAAGGGGCCGGCGCTCGTCCTCGCCGCCGAACAGGCGGGCGGGCTGGACGCGGTCGGTCACGCCAGACGGCAGATCCGGCGCGGCACCCCGCTGATGGTCACGGGCGGCAGCGACGCCTCGCTGTCCCCCGGCGGCCTGGCCTTCCAGATCGCCACGGGCATGCTCAGCACCGAGGGCGATCCGGCCCGCGCCTATGTGCCCTTCGACCGCGACGCCAGGGGATATCTGCCGGGCAACGGGGGTGCGGTCCTCGTCCTGGAGGACGGGGCCGCCGCACGGACCCGGGGCGCGCCCGGCTGCTACGGCACCATCACCGGCTACGCGGCCACCTTCGACCCGCCCGCCGACGACGACGGTCCCGGATCCGACGCCCGCGCCTACGATCCACCGCGCGGCTCCGGCCGGGTGCCACGGCTGCGCCGCGCCGCCGAACTGGCGCTCGCCGACGCCGGGATCGCGCCCGGCGACATCGACGTGGTGTTCGCCGACGCCTGGGGCCTGCCGGGTCCCGACCTGGAGGAAGCCACCGCGATCACCGAGCTGTTCGGCCCGCGGGGCGTCCCGGTGACCGCGCCGAAGACCATGACCGGTCGCCTGTACGCGGGCGGCGGTGCCGTCGACCTGGTCACCGCGCTGCTGGCGATCAGGGACCGCGTCATCCCCCCGACCGTCAACGTGACCACGCAGGCGCCCGGTATCGACCTGGACCTGGTCCTGGACGAGCCCCGCCCGCACACCGTCAAGCACGCCCTGGTCCTGGCGAGGGGCCTGGGCGGTTTCAACTCCGCGGTGGTCCTCACCGCGCCGACCGAATCCGTCACGGAACCCCGAGGGAGCGAGACATGAGCGGCTTCACCGTCCTGGAGCTCAAGGACACCATGCTGAGCATCGCCGAGGAGATCGGCCTTGACCTGGAGGGCGACTTCCTCGACAAGCCCTTCACGGACCTGGCGTTCGACTCACTGGCCGTGCTGGAACTCGTCACCCACATCCAGCAGGACTTCCACCTGGCCATATCCGACGACGCGGTGGCCGACTTCACCACTCCGCGGGACGTGCTCGACTACGTCAACCGGCAGCTCCACGAGAGCGTGCGATGACACGCCACAGCCGCATACTCGGGCTCGGCGTGCACCGGCCCGGGCGCTCGGTCGGCAACGCCGAGATCGCCGGGCGCCTGGGCATCGACGAGGACTGGATCGTCAAACGCTCCGGCATCAGACACCGGGGCTACGCCGAGCCCGGCGAGACGCTGCTGATGATGGCGCGCGAGGCGGCGGGGAAGGCGCTGGCGAGCGCGGGTGTCGAACCCGCGGCCCTCGGCTGTGTCGTGGTGGCGACGACCACCCATCTGTCCCAGATGCCGTCCCTGGCCTCGCAGGTGGCCCACGCGCTGGGCGCGCGGAACGCGGCCGCCTTCGACATCCTCGCCGCCTGTGCCGGCTTCCCCTACGCGCTCGCCCTCGGCTCCGACCTGGTCAGGGCGGGCACCGCGGACCACGTCCTGGTGATCGGCGCGGAGCGGATCACCGACATCCTCGACCGGGACGACGCCTCCACCGCCTTCCTGTTCGCCGACGGCGCCGGTGCGGTCGTCGTCGGCACCTCGGACCGGCCGGGCATCGGCCCGGTCGCCTGGGGCAGCGACGGGTCCCGCGCCGACGCCGTCGGCATGACCGGCTACTGGGACCCCGCGCTGCACGGCGACCCGTCGCTGCCCTGGCCACGGCTCGGCATGTCGGGCTGGCGGGTCTACCGGTGGGCCAGCACCGAACTGGCCCCCGCCGCGCGCCGGGCGGTCGATGCCGCCGGGCTGACCGTCGCCGACCTCGACGTCTTCATCCCGCACCAGGCCAACCTCCTGATCATCGAGGAGCTGGTCCGGCAACTGGGGCTGCGCAAGGACGTGGTGGTCGCCCGCGACATCGTCGAGACCGGCAACACCTCGGCCGCCTCCATCCCGCTCGCCCTGGACCGGCTGCTGGCGTCCGGCGAGGTGAGCAGCGGGATGCGCGCGCTGACGATCGGCTTCGGTTCCGGCCTGGTCTACGCCGGCCAGGTCATCGAGATCCCGTAAGGAGTGGTGATGGCAGACGACAGCACGCGGGTGGCGCTGGTCACCGGCGCCACCAGCGGCATCGGTCTGGAGGCGGCCCGGACGCTGGGCGCGGCCGGCCACCGGGTGTTCCTGTGCGCACGGGGCGCCGACGGCATCGCCACGGCCGTCAAGGAGCTGACCGACGAGGGGCTGGAGGCCGACGGCACCGTGGCCGACGTGTCGTCCGGCCCGGACGTGACGGCGCTCGTGCGGGAGGCCACGCGTCGCTTCGGGCGGATCGACGTCCTCGTCAACAACGCCGGGCGGGGCGGCGGCGGGATCACCGCCGACGTCACCGACGAGGTGTGGCAGGCGGTCATCGACACCAACCTCACCGGCACCTTCCGCGTCACCCGTGAGGTGCTGAAGGCGGGCGGACTCGCCGCGCGCCCGTGGGGGCGGATCATCAACATCGCCTCCACCGGCGGCAAACAGGGCGTGGTGTACGCCGCCCCGTACTCCGCCTCCAAGCACGGGGTGATCGGCTTCACCAAGGCGCTCGGCCTGGAGCTGGCCGGGAGCGGGATCACCGTCAACGCGGTCTGCCCCGGATACGTGGAGACCCCCATGGCCGCCAAGGTGCGCCAGGGGTACGCGGCCGGCTGGCAGATCTCCGAGGAGGAGGTGCTGAAGCGCTTCCTGGCGAAGATCCCGCTGGGCCGGTACTCGACGCCGCGGGAGGTGGCCGGCCTGATCGGTTACCTGGCCACGGACACCGCCGACTCCATCACCGCCCAGGCCATCAACGTCTGCGGTGGCCTGGGCAACTACTGAGAGGCAGTCATGCGAACCCGGCACACCGAACACGTCATCACCGTTCCCGCCGCGGCCGACACCGTCTACGACCTGATCGCGGACGCCGCTCGCTGGCCCGCGATCTTCACCCCGACCGTCCACGTCGAGTACCTTCCGCCCGCTCCCGGCGGTGAACAGCGGCTGAAGATCTGGGCCTTCGCCGGGGGCGCCGTCAAGTGCTGGGTCTCGCACCGCACGCTGGACGGTGCGGCCCGCCGGATCGGCTTCCGCCAGACCGAGCCCGCCGCTCCGGTGGCGGCCATGCGCGGGGAGTGGACCGTCGTCCCGTCCGGTGCCGAGTCCCGTGTCGTCTTCCGGCACTGGTTCTCCGCCGAGGGCGACGACGCGGCCCTCCTGGACAAGATCGAGGAGGTCGTCGACCGCAACTCGCGGGCCGAGCTGGACTCGCTGCGTGCCGCGGCCGGCCGCGCCCACCTGCTGGTGGACTTCGAGGACGAGGTGGCCGTCGGCGGCGGACAGCAGAAGGTCTTCGGCTTCCTCGCCGAGGCCGGGAAGTGGCCCGGGCTGATCCCGCACGTGGCACGGGTGGAACTGGCCGAGGAACCGCAGGGTGTGCAGTACCTGGAGATGGACACCGTGGAGAGCTCCGGCGGCGACGACGTCCACACCACGGTCTCGGTCCGCGTCCTGCTGTCCCCGGACACGATCGTGTACAAACAGACCACGCTGCCCGCCTTCCTGCACGCCCATGTCGGCTCGTGGCACGTGCGGGAGGACGGTACGACGGTCGCGCGGCACACGGTCGTCCTCAAGGAGGAGGCCATCACCGCGGTGCTCGGCCCCGAGGCCACGGTGGAGCAGGCCGGCGCGCTGGTCCGCCGGTCGATCGGCGGCAACAGCGTGGCCACCCTGCGCCGCGCCCGCGAGCTGGTGGTGGCCGGCTGATGGCCGGTGTGCTCGCGGGTAAGCGCATCCTGGTGACCGGGGTGCTCACCGAGTCCTCCATCGCCTACGCGGTCGCCCGCCGGGCCCAGGAGGAGGGCGCCGAGGTGCTGCTCTCCTCCTACGGGCGTGCGGGCCGTATCACCCGGTTCGTCGCGGAGCGTCTGCCGGCCAAGGCCCCCGTGATCGAGCTGGACGTGACCAGCGAGGCGGACCTCGCCGCTCTCCCGGAGCGGGTCGGCGCGTATCACCCGCAGCTCGACGGCGTGCTGCACGCGATCGCCTTCGCGCCGCAGTCCGCGCTGGGCGGCGGGTTCCTCAACACGCCGTGGCCGGACGTGGCGACGGCCGTGCACGTCTCGGCGTACTCCCTGAAGGCGCTCGCCACGGCCTGCCTGCCGGTGCTGGCCAGGCCCGCCTCGGTCGTCGGGCTGGACTTCGACGCCTCGGTCGCCTGGCCCGGCTACGACTGGATGGGTGTGGCGAAGGCCGCGCTGGAGTCCGTCACCCGGTATCTCACCCGTGACCTCGGTCCTTCCGGCGTCCGGGTCAACCTGGTGGCCGCCGGACCCCTGCGGACCCAGGCGGCCACCAGCATCCCGGGCTTCGGCCGCTTCGAATCCGCCTGGCGGGAACGCGCGCCGCTGGGCTGGGACGTCACCGACACCGAACCCGCGGCCCGCGCATGTGTCGCCCTGTTGTCGGACTGGTTTCCCAGCACCAGCGGTGAGATCGTCCACGTGGACGGCGGATTTCACGCCGTCGGAACGTGAACAATTCTCGCAATAGAAAGGGCCGGTCGGCTTGCCGACCGGCCCTTTCCCGCACTCCCTTGTTCTGTTTCCCCGAGGTTTCCGGGAAACGTCAGCGTCCGGCGGCCGACGGGTCCGCGATCCGCGCCCTGCCGTCGAGTTCCTTGGCGAAGTCCTGCCACATCTTCGAGTAATGACGGGCGAGCTGCACGACGATCGCGGCGCAGTGCGGAGGCACGGCTTCGACCGTGTCGGGCAGTTGGGCCTCTCCGACGGCATTGATGTGCAACAGGCGGAGCATTCCCTTTCCGCGTTCGGTGTTCCGCAGAGACGGGTCGCGCAGCAGTCTCTCCACGGTGGCGGCCGGGTCGGCGGCGGCCGGGGTCCGGGTGCCCGGACGCCGTGGCGGATCGAGCGGTTCCCGGGCCGGAGAGGCGGCCGCGGCCGCCTCCGCGGCCGCCTCTCCGGACCCGTCGGTGCCGGTCGCGGCGGGCCGCTGCGGCACCGGTGACTCGCCGCGCTCGAGGCGCTTGCGCACGTCGAGGACCGTCGCCGGGGAGATGCCCGCCGCGCGCGCCACGTGCCGCAGCGACGCCCTCGGCTGCCCGGTGAGCAGTTCCGCGGCGCGCCGCCGGGCCTCGCTGCTGTCCAGCGGCCGGACCCTGCCGTCCCTGCCCACCCTGGCGTTCGACTGCGCCGACTCTTCAGTTGAACGTTTCCTTATCGCGGCGACGGTCCTCGCGGCCAGGCCCGTCACCTGGCCTATGGCCCGGTCGGACAGGTGCGGGTGCGTCCCGATGATGCGCTCGGCGGCCGCCCGGCGGTCGGCCTGGGTGAGCGGCAGCCCGTGCGTGACGTTCTCCTGGACGCCGCGCAGGAACGCGTCCGCCTCGCTGCCGTCGAAGAAGACCACGTCGATGGACTGGCGGCCCTGGAGGGACGCCGCCATCAGGCGGTGCATCCCGTCGATCACCCGCATGGTGCGCCGGTCCACCAGGATGGGCGGCAGTGGCCCCTCCGTCTCGGCGAGCCTGGCGATGTGTGCCTTGTCGTCCCCGTTCAGCCGCGGCGACTCGCCGGCCCGCAGCGACATGATGGGGACGCTTTCGACCTGAGTCGGATTGATGCCTGCCGGTTGAATCACACTGGCCCCCGATAGTTTCACGCCACCTACCCTCGAATGAAAGCGCTTCTCCTGTGGCCTGATACCGCCAGTCTCCCGAGCGTGCTGTGTTCTCGACTGGTGTTGCGCTGACAGGGAATTGCCGTACCCGAGTGATCGCGACGAGCCCGTTCACCCACGCGTCACCAAAACACTTCGAGTTCACGGGAATCACTCAACCGATATGACACCGAACCGTTGCCGGAAACGCGAACGAGACCATCGCCGTTGTTTCCTTCCTGGCCGGTGAGTTCGGCGGCTACATTTACCGGCGCGGCATTTCCGGCGTTCCCTCACAGGCGGAAACGACGAGGAGGCTCACGTGGTGACCACGGACAGCACCCACTGCCGGGTGGCCAAGCTGCGGGACATCCGGGATCAGGCCACGGCCGGCCCGGGCGAGCAGGCGACGCGGGCACAGCACGCCAAGGGCAAGCTGACGGCACGGGAGCGGATCGAACTGCTCCTGGACAAGGGATCGTTCAACGAGGTCGAGCCGCTGCGCCGGCACCGGGCCACGGGGTTCGGGCTGGAGAACAAGCGGCCCTACACCGACGGCGTGGTCACCGGCTGGGGCACGGTGCACGGGCGCACGGTGTTCGTGTACGCCCACGACTTCCGCATCTTCGGCGGCGCGCTGGGGGAGGCGCACGCCACCAAGATCCACAAGATCATGGACATGGCCATCGCGGCCGGCGCGCCACTGGTCTCCCTCAACGACGGCGCCGGGGCCCGCATCCAGGAGGGCGTCAGCGCGCTGGCCGGCTACGGCGGCATCTTCGCCCGCAACACCAAGGCCTCCGGGGTCATCCCGCAGATCTCCGTCATGCTCGGCCCCTGCGCCGGCGGCGCCGCGTACTCCCCGGCGCTCACCGACGTCGTCTTCATGGTCCGCGACACCTCGCAGATGTTCATCACCGGACCCGACGTGGTCCAGGCCGTCACCGGCGAGCAGGTCACCCAGAACGGCCTGGGCGGCGCGGATGTGCACGCCGAGGTCTCCGGCGTCGCCCACTTCGTCCACGACGACGAGGAGTCCTGCCTGGAGGAGGTCCGCTACCTGCTGTCCTATCTGCCCCAGAACAACCGTCAGACCGCGCCCCGGGCCGTCACCAGGGACCCGGCCGACCGGCGCTGCGAGGAGCTGCTGGACCTGGTGCCGGCCGACGGCAACCGGCCCTACGACATGCGGGCCGTCCTGGAGGCGGTCGTGGACGACGGCGAGTACCTCGAGATCCACGAGCGCTGGGCGACCAACGTGCTCGTCGCCCTGGCCCGGCTGGACGGCCAGGCCGTCGGGATCGTCGCCAACCAGCCCCAGTCCCTCGCCGGGGTCCTGGACATCGACGCCAGCGACAAGGCCGCCCGCTTCGTGCAGATGTGCGATGCCTTCAACATGCCCGTCGTCACCCTGCTGGACGTGCCCGGCTTCCTGCCCGGCGTCGACCAGGAGCACGGCGGCATCATCCGGCACGGCGCCAAGCTGCTGTACGCCTACTGCAACGCCACCGTGCCGAGGATCCAGCTGATCCTGCGCAAGGCCTACGGTGGTGCCTACATCGTCATGGACTCCCGCTCCGTCGGAGCGGACCTGTCGTACGCCTGGCCGACCAACGAGATCGCGGTGATGGGCGCCGAGGGCGCCGCGGGCGTGGTCTTCCGCCGTCGGATCCAGGCCGCCGAGGACCCCGAGGCCATGCGCCGGCGCGTGGTCGAGGAGTACAAGGCCGAGCTGATGCACCCGTACTACGCCGCCGAACGCGGCCTGGTCGACGACGTCATCGACCCCGCCGACACCCGGCAGGTGCTCATCCGCTCCCTGCACATGCTGCGCACCAAGCACGCCGGCCTGCCGGCCCGCAAACACGGCAACCCGCCCCACTGACCGGGCAGAAGGAGTGAACCGGTGACCACCGTCATGGAACCCGCGGACCAGCGGTCCGTCCGCGTCGAGCGCGGCACCCTCTCCGACGAGGAACTGGCGGCCCTGACCGCCGTACTCCTCACCCGCGCCGGCACCGGTGCCGCCCGGCCCGGGGACCGGCCGGTCGCCCCGGTCGTCCCGGGCTGGGAGCGCCCGGAGCGCAACGCGTTCTACCGCTCCCCGCTCAGCTGGCAGAGCTGACGTCCCGTCAACGGCCCAGCGGCGAAACGGAGGAGCGACGCAGATGGAGCCGCCACCACGCAAGCACTCGCACGAGCAGCCCTCCGAGCGCGAGGAACACGCCCCCCTTCCCCTGCTCGCCGGGGAGGACGAGGAGGAGGCCGTGCTCGACCCGCACATCCACCGCGGCATCGACTGATCCGTGGTCCCGCACGCACAGCAGCCGAATCCACTGTCGCACGTCACCGAGAGAAGACGGGAACAGACCATGGTCTTGCGCAAGGTGCTGATCGCCAACCGCGGTGAGATCGCGGTCCGGGTCGCGCGGGCGTGCAGGGACACCGGCATCGCCTCGGTGGCCGTGTACGCCGACCCGGACCGGGACGCGCCGCACGTCCGGGCCGCCGACGAGGCCTTCGCGCTGGGCGGCGACACCCCCGCCACCAGCTACCTCGACCAGGCCAAGGTGCTGCGGGCCGCCGCCGGCTCCGGTGCCGACGCCGTCCACCCCGGCTATGGATTCCTCTCCGAGAACGCCGACTTCGCCCAGTCCGTCCTGGACGCCGGACTGACCTGGATCGGCCCCGGCCCGCAGGCCATCCGCGACCTCGGTGACAAGGTCGCCGCCCGCGGCATCGCCCGGCGTGCCGGCGCGCCCCTCGTCGCCGGCACCCCCGGCCCGGTCTCCGGTGCGGACGAGGTCGTCGCCTTCGCCGAGCGGCACGGCCTGCCGATCGCGATCAAGGCCGCGTTCGGCGGCGGCGGCCGGGGCCTGAAGGTGGCCCGCACCCTCGAGGAGATCCCCGAGCTGTACGACTCCGCCGTGCGCGAGGCCGTCGCCGCGTTCGGGCGCGGGGAGTGCTTCGTGGAGCGCTGCCTCGACCGGCCCCGCCACGTGGAGACCCAGTGCCTGGCCGACACCCACGGCAACGTCGTCGTCGTGTCCACCCGCGACTGCTCGCTGCAGCGCCGGCACCAGAAGCTGGTCGAGGAGGCGCCGGCCCCGTTCCTGACCGGCGCGCAGACCGAGCAGCTGTACTCCGCGTCCAAGGCCATCCTCAAGGAGGCCGGGTACGTCGGCGCCGGAACCTGCGAGTTCCTCGTCGGGCAGGACGGCACCATCTCCTTCCTGGAGGTCAACACGCGCCTCCAGGTGGAGCACCCGGTCACCGAGGAGGTCACCGGCATCGACCTGGTCGGCGAGATGTTCCGCATCGCCGACGGCGAGCCGCTGGGCTACGACGACCCCGAACCCCGCGCCCACTCCATCGAGTTCCGCATCAACGGCGAGGACCCCGGCCGCGGCTTCCTGCCCGCCCCCGGCACCGTCACCCGCTGGGAGCCGCCCGGCGGCCCCGGGGTGCGCGTGGACGCCGGGGTGGAGACCGGCTCCGTGATCGGCCCCGCCTGGGACTCCCTGCTCGCCAAGCTCGTCGTCACCGGCGCCACCCGCGCCCAGGCGCTGCGGCGGGCCGCCCGCGCCCTGGCCGAGTTCCGGGTCGAGGGCATGGCCACCGCCCTGCCCTTCCACCGCGCCGTCGTCACCGACCCCGCCTTCACGGACGAACCGTTCCGCGTGCACACCCGCTGGATGGAGACCGAGTACCACAACACCGTCCCGCCCTACGCGCCCGGCGCCGGCGGCACCGAGGAGGAGCGCTCGGGCCGCGAGACCGTCGTCGTCGAGGTCGCCGGCAAACGGATCGAGGTCTCCGTCCCGGCGTCCCTCGGCAGGCCGCAGCCGGACACGGCGGCGGAGGCCACCCGCTCGGTCAGGCGGCGCGGCGGCGCCCGCAGGTCCGGTTCCGCGGTCTCCGGTGACACGCTGGCGTCGCCGATGCAGGGCACCATCGTCAAGGTCGCCGTCGAGGACGGCCGGACCGTCGCCGAGGGGGACCTCGTCGTCGTGCTGGAGGCGATGAAGATGGAGCAGCCGGTCCACGCCCACAAGTCCGGCACCGTCATCGGCCTCAGGGCCGAGGTCGGGGCGACGCTCGGCTCCGGCGCGACGATCTGCGAGATCAAGGACTGACCCGGCGCGCCGACTGCCGCCCGCACCCGACTGGTTGACCCGTACATGCTTGAACAGCCCGTGTCCTGGGCACCCACCTCCTACCGGTGCCGATCGCCGGGCCACTTCGGCAGAGGGAGGGCGTCATGGACCGTCGCATCCGGGTACGCGTCATCCGACGCCCCGCCGCCCCGCGCGACCGGGAGATCGACCGCAGGACGCCGTCGGGGCGCATCCTGCCGTACTGACGCCGCGCCCGCAGGTGGGGGAGCAGAGCCGCCATCGAGCCCTGCAGCAGCGTCTGCTGGGCTCCGGCCGGCAGGTCACGGCCGAAGCGGTCCACGTTCTCAGGCGGCCAGCGGGTTCAGGACGAGTGGCTCGATCCTGCCCTCCAGCATGGCGCCGAGGCCCTGGACCGCGCAGATGTCGGGCCGTTCGGCGATGTGCACCGGCATCCCGGTGGCCTGCCGCAGCATCTGGTCGAAGCCGGGCAGCAGCGCCGAGCCGCCGACCATGATGATCCCGCGGTCGGCGAGGTCGGCGACCAGGTCGGGAGGGCAGCCGCGCAGCACCTTGCCGATGCCGTCCAGGACGGCGGTCAGCGGGGTCTGGATCGCGTCCCGCACGGTGGCCGTGTCGACGTGCACACTGCGGGCGAGCCCGGTGGCCACGTCCCGGCCGTGGATCTCCGTGGTCTCCGGGCCCTGCGGGGTCAGCCCGTTGCCGGACAGGGCCAGCTGCAGCGGCCGTACCGACTGGCTGGGCAGCATCAGCTCGTGCTCGTGCCGCAGGAGCTGCACGATCGCGTGGTCCACGGCCTCACCACCCACCGGGATCCGCTCGGCGGTGACGATGGACCCGAGCGAGAGGACGGCCACCTGGGTGGCGGCGGCCCCGCACACCATGATCATCGTGGCCTCGGGGAGCTCCACCGGCAGCCCGCACCCCACCGCGGCGGCGATCAGCGTGTCCACCAGTTCGACCCGGCGCGCCCCCAGCCCGACCAGCGTCTCGACGGTCGCCCGCTGGGCCAGCGGATCGGCGTCGTGCGGGGTGCAGGCCGCCGCGCGCAGCCGGAGATTTCGGCGCAGTTGACGGCGCGCCTTGTCGCCGAGCAGTTGCCGCAGCATGCGCTGGGCCATCTCGATGTCGACCACCGTGCCGCCGGAGATGGGCCGGACGACCCGGATGTACCCCGGCGTCCGTCCCGTCATCTGCTCCGCGAAGTCGCCCACGGCTATGAGCGCTCCGGTACGGGTGTTCACGGCGGCGACCGAGGGCTGGTCGACGATGAGTCCGGCGCCCTTCACATACACCCGGGTGCGGGCCGCGCCCAGGTCGACGGCGAAGTGGCAGCGGCGCAACTGCTCCAGACTGACGGTCACGGCGGGTCCTCCCGAGTGCGCGGGCCTTGGGCGCCCGCCGCTCGGCGGGTGTCCTCCTCTCACTGCATCCTGCGCGGCGCCCGGGGGCGGGCGCCTGCTGGAGGGGGCCGGGCGGGGTGCCGCTGAACGGGGGGTTCTTCGCGGCCTTGGGCGCGTCACAGGCTCTGCGCGGCGCGCAGAAGAGGTAAAAGGCCGAAGCTCGTCAACACGGAAGTGCGGTGGACCTCGAGGGATGCGGCGTCCACGTAGACGAAGACGACTCCGGCGGCGCGGGCCGCCTCCCACTCGGCGTCGCCGGTGCCGATCATCAGGCACCGGTCCGGCGGCACACCGAGCCCGGCCACGGCCTGGAGGATGCGCCGAGGATGGGGCATCAGCGGCCTGTCGAGGCGGTCACGCCCGTGTACGCCGCCGGCCAGCTCCTCGAGGAGCCGGCGCCGCGCCAGGTACAGGGTGGCCGCTTCCGTCGAGCAGTCGGTGACCACGGCCAACGGCAGGCCCTTGTCAGCCAGAGTGCGCAGCAACAGTTCGGCGTTCGCCACAGGCTCCGCGTCCTGTACGGCGGTCGTCTCCAGCAGCCGCACGTCCCGTTCGAGCCGGCTGCCCGAGATCGACCTCCTGGCCCGAAGGAGGTCGAGCGGGGGAAGGTAGCTGCCGCTCTCCCCGCCGCCGTACTCGCGGGACAGGTGGTGGGCCGCCTTCTGCACGGGCGTCGCCCCGTCGCGGTCGGCGCCCCGGCGGCCGTAGAGGCGGGTCAGCACCCCGTCGAAGCCGAGGAGCACGGCATCGGCCGTGCGCAGGGCCTCGACGAGCTCTCCGTCGACCTCTTCCCGAGGCGGGGCCACCAGGGAGCCGCGGGTCGGGGTGAGCGAGCCCTGCCAGGTGACGGCGTACCCGGACGGGGGGTGATCGCGCACCACCTCTTCCAGCCGGGCGTGGGCCTCGGCCGCCCGGCGCGGCGGGTAGAGCGGCGAGACCATGCCCAGGCTGTCCCGCACATGCTCGACGACGAGCGCGGAGGGAGCGCGCCGGGACGCGTCCGGCACGGCACGGACCGGGTCCTCGATCCGCCAGCCGGCCTCCCCGGTGAGTGTGAACGCGGGGACGCCGTTGACCGTCGGACCCAGTTCGGTCAGCTCCAGCCGGCGCCGGGTGAGATCCACCTCGTAGTAGAAGGAGTCGCCGCCGGGGCGGTCAAGGGTGAACCCGGGACCGTATGCCGTGAAGACGACGGCACGCGTCCTGCCCGCGGGCTCGGGCAGCGGCACCCCGGCGGGCAGCCGGAAGGGACCCTGAATCGGCTCGACGGCACCGGCGGCCGGCACAGGCGCGACGACGTACCAGCCGTTGGCCGGCCCGAAACGGGTCGCGAGCACCGGGACTCCGTCCAGCAGGCCGCCCGCGGCCAGCCCGATCCGGAGCGCGTCGGGGAAGGTCACGACGCCCAGGGCGCCGCTCTCGTCCAGCACGTGGTCGGGGAACCCCTCCGCCGCCCGCCAGAGCTCCGGGTCGTCGTCCGAGGGTTCCGCGAACGTCACCCGCCACCGCAACCGGCCTGTCTCCGCGACCCGGTCCCGGAACTCCCGCAGGGTGACGGAGAGGAACCCGAGTTCCGGCACACCGACGCGCAGCAGGACAAGGTATCCGTTCCCCTCGGTCCGCAGCTCGTAGTCGTCCGGGTCCAGCCCGGCCGCCAGCAGCAGCCGCACCACCGCCCGGCCGAGCGCCGACACGTCGTCCGCGTCCCCGGGTCCGTCCGCGAGCTCGAAGAGCGCCACGGCGCGCAGGGCCGAAGCGGTCGGGGCGTCCTCCGCCGAAAAGAGACTGTCGGGCACGTCGTCCTGCGGCAGCGGCCGGTCCTCCGCCGCGTCCTCGGGGCCGTACAGGAGCGAGGGCAGATCGTCCTCGGTGGGGAACGAGCCCAGCGGCAGCCCGTCGGGGCCCTCGGTCCAGGCGTGGCCGGGGTCCGGGTCGTACTCGGAGGGCTCCTCCGCGTCCGCCGGCTCGGCGTGGTCGGCGTGGTCACGGCGCAGTTCGTGCCCGAGAGCCAGCAGGGCGGGGTCGTCGCCGCCGGACTCCTCGTACTCCCAGAACGCCTCCAGGGCCTCCTCGACGCGGCCCAGCCGCTGCAGCGCGAGCAGCAGCAGGCGGCGGTAGTCCGCGCGTGCCGGGTGCGCGCGCAGGAGTTCGCCGAGGTCCGCCGCCGCACGCTCGAACTCGCCCAGGTCCAGGTCGAGTTCGGCCCGCCTGCGGTACAGGGCGAGGCGCAGCTGCAGGAGCCGGGTGCGGGCGGTGCGGGCGGCGGGGCCGGGGACGTCGGCGAGGGGGCCGGCGTCGTGCCACAGGGCCAGTGCCTGGTCCAGGTGGTCCCGCGCCTGCCGGGCGAAGCCCCGAGCGTCCAGCTCGGCGGCCGTACGCTCCAGTTCTTCGAAGTCGAGCAGGTCCACGCGGTCGGCGCTGGCGTGGAGGGCGTACCCGTCGGGAAGTGTCGCCAGCGCGGCCCCGGGGCCCAGGGTCTCGCGCAGCGCCGACGCCAGGCGGCCCAGCACCGCCATCGCGTCCTTCGGTTCCTCGGCGGGGGCCCACAGTCCGGCCCGCAGCTCGTCGTGCGTCACCTTGCGGCCGTGCCGGAGCAGCAGCATGGCGAGCAGCGCGCGGGCCGGCGGCGGGAGTTCCGCCGGGCGGCCGGGTACGTCGACGGTCACCGGGCCGAGGAGCGAGTAGGACCGTGGGCGGTACGCCTTCCGGGCCTCCTCCAGCATCCGGTCGTTCTGGAGCGTCGGCATGCCCTCGCCGTACTGCGGCATGGACAGCAGGGAGGAGAAAGCCTTCGCGTACGGTCGACGCAACGGCTCGGGGAGACGGCGCAGCGTGCTTTCCGCGTCGGCCTGCGGGTTCCCGGCGGCCAGGTGCAGCATCAGCTGACCCAGCGCCCGCTCGTCCTCGTCCCTCGGCACATTCGACGGCAGGAACGGCTCGAACAGGCTGAGTTTCACCGTGCCGTCGGGCAGGAGCACCACCCGGGACATGCCCAGGGCGCCGTGCCGGACCCAGCCCGCGCGTGCGGCTCGCAGAGCGCGCGCGAGCTGCGCGCCGATGGACACCGTCAGCGGCGCCGGCAGGTGGTAGCCGTTCGGTGCCGCCAAGGTGTTCAGCGGGATGCCGTCCAGGTGTTCCATGACGACGTACGGGATGTCGTCCTCGATGCCGAACTCGTGGACCGTCACCACGTTCGGGTGGTCGAGCCCCTTCAGCGCCTTCGTCTCCCGGAGGAACTGCGCGCGCCGCTCCCGGTCGGTGACCGGCTCGTGCAGCCGCACCACCACCGTCCGGTTCTCCGCGGGGTCCTCGGCCAGCCAGAGGGCGCCGCTCGGGCTCATCCGCCGCAGCAGCCGGTAACGGCCGCCCACCCCCGGCGGCACCGACCGCCCCCCGGCTCCGGTGAGCCTGCGCACGCTCTCCGGGCGTACCGTCGCGAACGCCTCCCCGCGCGCCGCCTCCGTCCCGGTGCCGTCCGCCGCCGGTGTCACCGCGCGGAACTCTCCCGGTGCCGTGCCCGCCCGCTCCTCGATCAGCCCGCCCGCCCGGGCCAGCAGGTCCGTCACCCGGTTGCGGGACGAGCGGGGCAGCCCGCGCAGCAGGAGGTCCCGCACGCCGGGGCGGAAGGCGTAGCTGCCCGGTGGTCCGGGGGCCGTGGTCAGCAGGCCGCTGAGAATGATCTCGGCCAGTTGCTGGGGGCGCGGATCGGGCTCGACCGCGCGCTGCACCAGCCGCATCACCGGCAGGTCGGGGCGGCCCACGGCCAGATGGCCGGCCAGCCGCACCGCCTCCGTGGAGGAGGTCTCGCGGAACCGCAGGACCAACTCCTCGGGGGAGAGCCGGCCGAGGTCGGTACGGGTCTCGGGGGCGGGGTGGCTGCCCAGCGGCGCGGCCGAGCCCGGCACTCCGCTGCCGCCGGCCGAGGTCAGCAGGGCCGCCCAGTTGGCCAGCCACCGCGGACCGGCCTCCAGGACGGGCAGCGCGACCGTGCCCCGGCCCGTGAACCGCGCCGGATCGCCGTCGTACGGGGCGAACGCCAGCGCCGCGGCCGGAGCGGCCGGGGACGGGGCGGTCAGCAGGCCCGGCGCGGTCGGTAGCGCGGTGTCCCGCCACAGATGCTCGGGCAGCGGCTGTACGACGGCCACCGGCATCCGGCGGCACCAGCGGCGCAGGGTCGCCTCCCAGCGGCCGCCCGCCGGGCCGGGCCGCCACTGCGGGCCCATGCAGTCGCTGATCACCAGGGTGACGGTGCGGCCGTCGGCCGGGCCGAACGTGCCCTCGCCGTGCACCGTGCCCTCGGGCGTGACCCGGACCGGGCTCACCGTGCGGAAGACGCCCGACTGGGCGAGCGCCGTGTGCAGTTCGCGCATGAGGGGACGCCACACGGGCATCGTCGGACCCGTGTCGTACACCAGGTTGAGGCGCAGCCAGCGCTCCTTGGCGGGGCGCAGCACCGGCAGCCACCAGTCGGGGGAGGCGCCGAGGCGGGCGATGCGGTCGGCGGTGGCGTGCTCGTCGAGCCGGTGGCCGGCCGGGGCGTCGGCGTGACGTTTGAGCGGGCGCAGTGCGCGTTGCAGGTCCAGGGGATGGCGCAGCATCGGCGGCGCGGGTGCGAGGAGGCCCCTGTACGGGCCGGTGTCGCCCGGCGCCGGCGACGGCAGGTGCAGCGGGGCCCGGTGCGCTTGCCGTGGTCCGGTCGGGGCGGGCTGCGGCGGCGGGGTCGGGGGCCGTTCCCGGGGCGGTGCCGCGGGTGGCTGGGGCAGCGGCTCCCGGGCCGGGGGTTCGGCGGGCTCCGGTCCGGGAGCGCCGGTGGCGGTGGGCTCCGGATCGGCGTCCGCGGGCTCCGGTTCCATCTGCCGTGCCAGCCACAGCAGTTCGGCCAGCTCCAGCGGCGTGGGACGCATCCCCCTCGTCGCCCGGGTCAGCGCGTCGGCCAGGCGGGCGAGGGGGTCCGCGGGCGCGGAGGCGTCAGAGCCCATCGGTGTGCCGGCCTTCGCCGAGATAGGGCATCAGCTGTGCCGCGAGGTCGTCCAGGGAGTCGGCGGGCAGGTCGGCGGAGCGGGCCAGGTAGATCGCGTTGAGCAGTTGGTCGGTGGCCAGGTCGCCGCCGCCCACCCGGGACAGGAAGCGGCTGATCAGGGTCTGGGCGTAGGCGTCCGGCTCGTCGTCGAAGTGGGCGCGGACGATGTCCGCCAGCTGCCGGTCGTCCGGCTGCCGCAGCCGCAGCGTCACACAGCGGCGCAGGAAGGCGGGCGGGAACTCGCGCTCGCCGTTGCTGGTCAGGACGACGAAGGGGAACGCGCGGCAGCGGACCCGGCCGCGTTCGACCGGGACCTGGTCGTGGGTGCCGTCGACCATCACCCGTGCCGTCGGGACGTGCTGGGCGGCGCGGACCAGTTCGGGGATCTCGTACTGCCCCTCCTCCAGCACGTTCAGCAGGTCGTTGGGCAGGTCCAGGTCGCTCTTGTCGATCTCGTCGATGAGCAGTGCACGCGGGCGGGCGTAGGGCAGCAGGGCCGTGCCCAGGGGGCCGAGCCGCAGATGGTCCTCCAGGCCCGCCTCCGGCGTGGGCGTCACCGGGGCCTGACGGGCGGCGTACAGGCGGGAGAGGGGGTCGTACTGGTAGAGGCCGTCCTGCAGCGTGCTGCGGCTGGTGATGTTCCAGCGCAGCACCGGGCCCAGTCTCAGCTCGCGGGCCACCGCGTAGGCCAGCGAGGACTTGCCGGTGCCGGGTGGGCCGGTGACCAGCAGCGGTCGCCGCAGGTACAGGGCCGCGTTGACCAGCTGGACGGTGCGCGGGGTGGCCCGGTACGTCTCCGCGCGGTGGGTGCGGTCGGGCGAGGTGGCCGCGGCGTCGGTGGCGTCGGCGGGCGTGTTCAGCGCGGGGCCGCCGTCGAAGGCCCGCCAGGGCGGGGGCGGCGGCAGCCGGGTGATGCCGTCGTGCGGCTCCGTCGCGCCGGTGTACACGGGCCATAGGGGCATGGGATGCGGTCCTTCTCGGTCGGCTCAGGCCACGGGGGTGTGCAGGCTGGCGGCGGGTTCGGGGAAGCAGCGCGGGTCGTCCCACAGCAGCTGGACCTCCCTCGCCCAGTGCAGTGCGGGCTCCTCCTCCGCCTCCTCCCGCAGCAGCTGGATCCGTCTCGGCAGTTCGGCCGGGTGGACGCCCTCCACGTGCGGGGCGAGGGCGTCCAGGAACGCCGTACCGGTGCACGGTGCGGTGTGTGCGGCGGCACCGGGACAGCCCTCGCGCGGCCACAGCAGCACGGGAACGGGCATGTTCAGGCCGGCGTCGAAGTGCCCGGGTACGGTGGTGGGCGGGGCGGCGAAGCCCGCCAGGCCCGCCTCCTGCTCGCGCAAGCGTTTGCGTAGACCCAGGGCCGGGGTGTCGCAGTCCACGCGATGGAGCGCCGGCTTCCCGCCCGCGTCCAGCTTCCGCCACTGCTTGCCGAGCTGGTGGCGCAGCCGGGCGCTGTGGTGCCGGGAGCGGTCGGTGACGACCACCGGGTGGGAACAGCCGAGCGGCGTGGGGTCGTCCGCGCTGCACGCCCAGTGCGCCACCGGCAGGTTCAGCAGCTCGCGCGGCAGCGCGAAGGCCAGCAACTCGTCGGCACCGAAGGAGAGTTCGGCGAAGGCTCGGTCGATACCCCGTTGCACGTGGGCCTGCACCTCGGCGCGCGGCAACCGGACCGTGCCCACGGGCCGCCGGCGTCCGTCGCGGTACGCCGACACCGCGACCGTGACCTGGTCGGGACCGGCTCCGCTGCGGTCGATCTCGACCAGGATGGGCGCCCAGGCGGAGCCGGCCGGTGCCGGTGCGGCCGGGCCGGGCCCCTCCAGCAGTTCCGTGAGCCGGTCGGCGAACCGGGTGAGCGCCTCCGCCGGCCCCTCGACCTCCCACTGCACATAGCCGGCCGCCGCCCGCAGCGAGGGGAAGCCGCCCGGCGGCAGCGGCGGACCGAAGTCGCCGACGGCGTCCACGAACAGCTGGTCCGGTGAGCAGACGAGACCGGTGCCCTCGGCCCGCCGCACCAGCTCGTACACCCGCCGCGCCGGATCGCCTGCGCCCTGGTGCGCCGGGACCAGCTCCCCGAGCGCGGGCCAGTGCCGGGCCAGCACCTCGGTGGGCAGCATGCGGGCGACCAGCACGCCGGGCTCGCCGGCCACCTGCGCGACCATGCCGACCACCCGGCCGTCGGGCAGGGCCGCCGCGGCGCCGCTGAAGCCGTGCGTCAGCGGCTGCCCGTGCCCGGTCATGGCCTCCAGCTGCACCCACTCGCCCGCTATACGCGTGGCGGACCGTGCCCGGTACCAGGCGAGCTGCCCCTCGTCGTAACCCTCGGGGAAGCCGTACGCCTCCAACGCCAGCTCCGGCAGCGCCGGTTCGGCGTCCAGCGGGGCGAACCGGGCCGGAGCCAGCGGCACGTCCCGGGCCAGTTCGAGGACGGCCAGGTCGCCGGGGTCGGTGGCACCGCCCCGCCAGCCGCCGTGCACGGCCACCGTCGCGGGCAGCCCGCCGAGGTCAGGACGCTGCGGGAACGACACCGTCAGCGTCCCCGGCTCACTGTCCCGCACGACATGCGCGCAGGTCAGCACGGTGGTGGGAGTCACCAGGAAGCCCGCGCCGGCCACCGTGCCCGCGCACTCAATGCGGGCGTGCCAGGAAGCACCTCTCATGACCGTGACGCCGGCTCCGAGCCGCTCACCGCCGAGGTGTCCGACGCGTCCGCCGAGACCGGCTCCGTCCGCTGCTCCACCGCCGGACGCTCCGCCGACCACCCCAGCCGCACCACCAGCTGTCCCTCCGCCGCGCCCTTGGCGATCACGGCGCCCGCCTCGGCGGTCAGCTTCACGGCGAACTCCAGTTGCACGGAGTCCGGGCGCAGAGCGCCGTCCCGGAGGACACGCAGGGCGGAGTGGGCCGCCGCGCGCACGCTGTCCAGGGCGCCCTCGAAGGTGCGGGTGGCCTGGGCGGCCGGTCCGTCACCGCGGGAGACGAGGCG
The DNA here is from genome assembly GCF_040298985.1 of Streptomyces sp. NPDC001093. Taxonomy (NCBI): domain Bacteria; kingdom Bacillati; phylum Actinomycetota; class Actinomycetes; order Kitasatosporales; family Streptomycetaceae; genus Streptomyces; species Streptomyces sp. NPDC001093. The sequence goes on from NZ_JBEPBF010000030.1 coordinate 72,647, forward strand.
GGTGCCGCCCGCCGGGTCCGCGGTCTCCACCACGACCACGGCACCGTCCTCCGTGGTGAACTCCACCAGTCTGCTCATGGTCAGCCCCCCGTGCTCTCCCTCATCCGCCAACTCCATTGTGACGGAAGGCGACTGAACCTGTCCGCTCGCTACGGGCCTCGGCCTACGACGACAAGGACTCGGTGGGGTGGTGCACGATCCCTCTGATCACCCCCAGCTCCACCAGGTCCTGCGGCCGGATCCGCAGCTGCTCGGCGGTCGCCTCCACGTCGTCCTTCGGCCGTTTGAGTATGGCGGCCGCCAGTTCCGGGGCGATCACCGAGAAGTAACTGTCCGGCGTGGCCCAGGTGTTGCCCGGTGCGGCCAGCGCCAGGGCCCCGCCGGAGCCGCCCTCGCCGATGACCAGGGTGGTGATCGGGACCCGGGCGGACGCCACCGCCCCGAAGACCTCCGCGATGGCCGCGCCGGCCCCCTGCCGCTCCGCCTCCGCGTCGTTGGCGGCGCCCGGGGTGTCCACCAGCGTCAGCACCGGGATGCCCAGCCGGTCCGCGAGCCGGATCAGCCGGGCGGCGGTGCGGTACCCGGCGGGCCGGGTCGCGGTTCCGGTCTGCGCGGCGAACGCGACGGTACGGCCGTTGTGCTCACCGAACCCGCACAGCATGCCGCCGGTGTCCGTACCCCCGCACCGGTCGCCGCTGATCTCGCGGCGGTGAGTGAAACAGGCGTCCAGGTACGCCTGTGCGCGCGGGCGTTCGGGGGAGCGTGCCCGGCGGACGGCCTCCCAGCCGGTGGCGGGCAGGCCGGCGATGCCGAGGGCCGGTGGCACGGGGGCCTCCTGCGCGGGGGTGGTGAGCAGCCGGAGCCACTGTCCCAGCGTCTCCCGCAGCTCCTCGGGCCGTACCACCGCGTCCGCCGAGCCCACTGCCGCCTGCCCCTCGGCGGTGTAGGCCGCCGGGTCGGCGTCGGCGGGCCGGACCCGGGAACCCGCGAAGCCCACCTGGGCGCCCGGCAGGGCCAGGACGACGTCCGCTCCGGCGCCGAGCGTGGCCCAGCCGCCGCCGGTCGTCGGGTCCCGCAGCACCGCGATCTGCGGCAGCCCGGACTCCCGGGTGAGCGCCGACTGCCGGGCCACGCGCTGGAGTTGGCTCAGCGCGAGCATGCCCTCCTGCATCCGGCTGCCCCCGGTCGCGATGAGGGGCACGACCGGCAACCGGTGCGCTCGGGCATGGCCGTACGCCGCCTCCAGCCGGTCTCCGGTGCGCTCGCCCAGGGAGCCGCCCAGGAAGCCGAACTCGAAGGCGATCAGCACGGCCGGGGTGCCCTCGACGCTCGCGGTGCCGCAGACGACCGACTCCTCTTCGCCGGTGCGTTCGGCGGCACGGGCGCGCGAGGCGTCGTAGCCCTGCCAGCCGAGGGGTGCGTCGGACGTCAACTCCCTTACAACATATGGGAGTTCACTGAAGCTGCCCGGGTCCGCGACCAGGGCCAGGATCTCCCGGGCCGAGTGGCGCTCAGACATCGGCCAGCGCCCGCTTCATGATCTTCCCCATGTCGTTGCGGGGGAGCGCGTCCAGATAGCGGACGACACGGGGGCGCTTGTGCGGGGCGAGGCGACGGGCCACGTGGTCGGCCAACTCCTCGGCGGCGGGCGGCGCCTGCGGATCCGCCGGGACGATCCAGGCGACGATCCGCTCGCCCAGGTCCGCGTCCGGCTCCCCGGTGACGGCCGCCTCCCGCACTCCCGGGTGCTCCAGCAGCGCGTTCTCGATCTCACCGGCCCCGATCTTGTACCCGCCGCTCTTGATCAGGTCCGTGGCCTTGCGCCCGACGATCCGCACATAGCCGTCGGGCTCTCGGACGGCCATGTCACCGGTGCGGAAGAACCCGTCGGCGGTGAACGCGGCGGCCGTGGCGTCGGGCCGGTTCAGATACCCGGTGAACAGGTTCGGCCCGCGCACCTGGATCTCTCCGACGCTCTCCCCGTCGTACGCGGTGATCGGCGTCCCGTCCTCCTCCACGAGCCGCAGCTCGACACCGGGCAGCGGCACGCCCACGGTGCCCGCCCGCGGCTCCCCGTCGGCCCGCACGCTGGTGTTCATCAGCGTCTCCGTCATGCCGTACCGCTCGATCACCCGGCGCCCGGTCGCCGCCGCGATCCGCTCGTGGTCGTGCACGGGCAGCGCGGCCGAGCCGGAGACCAGCAGCCGGGCCCGCCCGAGGGCGGCGGCCAGCTGCGGGTCGCCCGGCAGGGCCTCGGCGATGCGGTGGTACATCGTCGGCACGCCGAACAGCATGGTCGCGCCGGCGTTCAGCTCCCGCGCCACGCCCTCGGTGGAGAACCGGCCCAGGTGCCGGACGCTGCCGCCGCGCCGCAGCGGGCCGAGGACGCCCAGCACGAGCCCGTGCACATGGAACAGCGGCAGCCCCTGCACCAGCACATCGTCCGCCGTCCACTGCCAGGCCTCGGCGAGCGCGTCCAGGGTGGTCGCGAGGGCCCGGCGGGGCAGGACGGCACCCTTGGGCGGGCCGGTGGTGCCGGAGGTGTAGACGATCAGCGCCGGGTCCCCGTCGGTGGCCGCCTCCTCCGGTACGGCGCCGGTCCGGGCGGACGCGTCGACATCGATCCGCTCCAACTCGCCCAGCACGTCGGGGAGTTGGGTGCCCGGCGCGGCCAGCACCAGCTTCGGCGCGCTGTCGGAGAGGATGTGCGCGAGTTCCTTCTCGCCCGACTTCGGGTTCAGCGGCACCGCGGCCGCCCCGGCGAGCAGCACGCCCGTCACGGCGACGGCGGTCTCCAGCTCCGGAGTGGCCCACACGGCCACCCGGCCGGCACCGCGCAGCCGGGCGGCGAGCGCACCGGCGGCCCCGGCCAGCTCGCCGTACGTCAGCGACCGTTCGCCGAACCGCAGGGCGATGCGCTCGCCCGGACCGCCCGTCACAGCGGGGAAGAGGGAGGACACGCGGCGCACTCCTAACTGTCGGTCGACCGTCGCCACCCTTCCTACACCAGGAGCCCGGCCCCGACGACCGCGCTCAAGTCCGCCGCGAGCCGCAACTCGGCCACGCGCACCGGCGGCCGGCCGCCTGCCGGCCCTCACCGTTTGCGGCTGCGGGCGCGGTGGGCCGCAGTCCCGCCCTGCCTCAGGCGGCCGCCGCCACGATGTCGGCGACCACGCAGCTGACGTTGTCGGGGCCACCCGCCTCGTTGGCCGCCGTGATGAGCGCTACCACGGCGTCGCCCGGTGCGGAGGACGTGCGCAGCGCCTCCCGTATCCGGGCGTCCGGCACCACCCCGGTCAGCCCGTCGGAGCACAGCAGATACCGGTCCCCCTCCCGGACCTCCTGCAGGCGCACGTCCGGCACCGGGTCCATCCCGCCGGCCAGGGCCTTGAGCAGCAGCAGCGACTCCGGCTCCACCCGGTGGTCCCGGGTCATGCGGATCAAGTCCCCGTCCCGCAGCAGGTACGCCCGTGAGTCGCCGATGTGGGCCAGCGCGAGTCGCGCCCCCGTCCACAGCAGCGCCGTCAGCGTGGTGCCGACCTCCTCGGTGCCCTCGGCCACATCGCACACCGCCGCGTCCGCGGAGCGCACCGCGTCCTCCAGCACGCTCAGCACACCGTCCGCGGGCAGTTCCTCGGCCTCGTCCAAGAACCGCAGAGCCTCCACCGCCGCGCTGCTCGCGGGCGTCCCCGCCGGGCCGAAACCGTCGGCCACGGCGAGCAGTCTGCGGCCCGCGTACACGGTGTCCTGGTTGGCGGGGCGGACGAGCCCGCGGTCGGAGTGGGCGGAACAGCACAGTTCCAGCATGATGGTGTGGTCCCTTCTCGACTGGTCGGTCAGCTGGTCCACGAGGAACGCGGCGAGATCCCGCCGTACGGCCGTCTCCGCCTCGACCCGCGCCCAGTACGCCCGGATCTCCCGCGCGGCGGCTGCCGGGTCCAGGGCGCACACCGCGCGGATCTCGGCCAGTGGCATGCCCAGCCGCCGCAGCCAGGCCACGAGCCGGGCCTGCCGGAGCTGCTCGACGGCGTAGTAGCGGTAGCCGGTGCCGGGGTCGACCCGGGCGGGCCGCAGCAACTCCAGCTCGTCGTACAGCCGCAACGCCTTCGGCGAGAGCCGGCTCGCCCTCGCGAAGGCGCCGATCGTCAGCAGCTCCATGAGCACCTCGCGCTCCTCGTCCTCCGCCACCGATGCTGGGGCTTCACCAAAGGTGAAGGTCAACCGCGGTGCTCCGGTTCCCTGCGGTTGTTAGCCTCGCCGTTGACCGAACCGCCGTACGACAGGGAGTCCGCCGTGCCCCGCATCGCCCTCGCCACCTACGACCCCGGCGCCGAGCCCGGCAAGGACACCGACCTGCCGGAGCTGGTACGGGCGCTCACGGACGCGGGCGCCGAGGCGGAGGCGCGGTACTGGGACGACCCGGACGCCGACTGGGGCGGCTACGACCTCGTCGTCATCCGCTCCACCTGGGACTACAGCTGGCGCGCCGCGGAGTTCGGGGCCTGGGTGGACCGGGTCGGCGCGCTGACCCGGCTCGCCAATCCGGCGCCCGTGGTGCGCTGGAACACCGACAAGCGCTACCTCGGCGAGCTGGCGGCGGCCGGCGTCCCCACCGTCCCCACGCGCTACATAGCGCCGGGCGAGCCGGCCGACCTGCCCGACGACCGCGAGTATGTGATCAAGCCGACCTCGGGTGCCGGCGCCCGGTTCGCCGCCCGCTACACGCCCGACCGGCACGAGACGGCGGTACGGCACCTCGCCCGGATGCACGCCGAGGGCTTCACCGCGATGGTCCAGCCGTATATGCGCGGCATCGACGCCGGCGGGGAACGGGCGCTGCAGTTCTTCGGCGGCCGGCTGCTGCACGCCAGCCGCAAGGGCGCCGTCCTCGCGCCCGGCACGCCGTACGACGCGGACAAGGTGGCGCATCCCGACCTGGAGCGCTGGCAGCCGACGGAGGCCGAACTGGCTGTCGCCGAGAAGGCGTTGGGTGTGGTGCCCGGTGGTGCAGAGCTGCTGTACGCGCGGGTGGATCTCGTGGACGGGGAGGAGGGCGAACCCCGGCTGATGGAGCTGGAGTTGGTGGAGCCGAATCTGTTCCTGTGGCTGCATCCCGGGTCGCTGGAGCGGGTCGCGGAGGCGGTGCTGGCGGCCGCGGCCTAGCTCAGCGCACCGTCTCTCGACATGCCTCCGCGTACGCCCGTACCAGCGGTCGGCTGCCGTCCTCCCGTCGCCACGCCAGCGCATAGCGGCTCGGCCCGATGCCCCGGACCCGGCGGGTGGTGACGCCGCCCAGGCTGATCAGCGGGGCGTTGCCCTCCGCCACCAGGCAGACGCCCAGGCCCGCGACGAGTGCTTCGTACGTCTCCTCCGCCCCGGAGATCTCCGCGCCGATCCGGGGCGGCCGGCCCGCGCGGGCGTCCAGGGCGAGCCAGTGGTCCCGGAGCCGGCCCGCGCTCTCGGGCAGGGCGAGGAACGGCTCGTCCAGCAGCTCGGCGAAGTCGATCTCGGGACGGGCGGCGAGCGGGTGTGTCTCGGGAAGGGCGAGCAGCCGGGGTTCCTCGGCGACCACCGTCCAGGCGTAGCGCTCCTCGTCGGGCAGCGGCAGCCACACGAAGGCGACGTCCACGGTCCCGTCCGCCAGGCCCGCCGTCGGATCGGCCCAGCTCATCTGGCGCAGCCGGACCGTCGTCTCCGGGTGCGCGGCGGTGAAGCGGGAGCGGATGGCCGGCAGCAGCCCGCCCCGGCCCGGACTGGTGCTCATGCCCACGACCAGCGTGCTGCGCTGGGCGGCCTTGGCCGCCTCCACGGCCGCAGCGCCCGCCTCCCACGCGGACAGTACGGCGCGTGCGTGCGGCAGCAGCGCCTCGCCCGCCGGTGTCAGCGCCACCCCGTGCCGGTCGCGCCGCAGCAGCTCCGTCCCCAACTGCCGCTCCAGCGCCCGGATCTGCTTGCTCAGCGCGGGCTGTGAGACGTACAGCCGCTCGGCGGCGCGGGTGAAGTGCAGCTCCTCGGCGACCGCGACGAAGTAGCGCAGATCGCGGCCGTGGACGTCCATGGTCATAGCCGTTGGTTATCACCAAGGGTCTTGGACGGGCAACGGCATGCGGCCGCAGTGTGGTGCGTGTCGAACCCGACGACATCCATGAGGAGTTCTGATGAACAAGGTCTGGCTGGTGACCGGGGCGAGCAGCGGTTTCGGGCGGGCGATCACCGAGGCGGCCGTCGCCGCCGGGGACGTGGTGGTCGGCGCGGCCCGGCGCCCCGAGGCCCTGGACGACCTGGTGGCCGCCCATCCCGACCAGGTGGAGGCCTTGCGGCTGGACGTCACCGACGTGACCGCCGCCGAGTCCGCGGTCCGCGATGTCGTGGCCCGGCACGGGCGGATCGACGTGCTGGTCAACAACGCGGGCCGCACCCACGTCGGCGCCGTCGAGGAGACCACCGACGCCGAGCTGCGCGACCTGTTCGACCTGCACTTCTTCGGCCCGGCGGCGCTCGTCCGGGCGGTGCTGCCCCACCTGCGGGAGCGGCGCTCGGGTGCGATCGTGCAGATGAGCAGCATGGGCGGCCAGATGTCCTTCGCGGGCTTCGGGGCGTACAGCGCGACGAAGTTCGCCCTGGAGGGCCTGTCCGAGGCGCTCGCCGACGAGGTGCGGGAGTACGGCGTCAAGGTGCTGATCGTCGAGCCGGGCGCGTTCCGGACCTCGCTGTTCGAGGCCGACCGGGCCGGGGCCAGCTCCGACGCCGGGGTGTACGCCAGGGTCGGTGAGACCCGCGGTGCCGTCGCGGGCGGACACGGCAGCCAGCCCGGCGACCCGGCCAAGGCGGCCGCCCTGATCCTGGCCGCGCTGGAGGCCGAGGACACCCCGCTGCGGCTGCCGCTCGGCGACGACGGCGTGAGCGCGGTCCTGGGCCACCTCGATCAGGTCCGCGAGGAGGTCACCGCCTGGGAGAAGCGCACCCGGGCGACGGCCTTCGACGCCTGAGCTATCCGTCTAGGACGGCCGTCCGCTGCAGCAGCCCCCAGGTGAACTCGGCGACCACCTCGTGCCGTACACCGTCCGGGCCGGGCGCGGTGAAGGCGAGGCCCCAGCGGGTCGGCGCGGTGCCCTCCAGCGGGCGGGCCGGGGCGAAGGCGCGGGCGGCCTCGTCCACCGTGCAGGACCAGGGAGCGAGGTCGTCCAAGGTCTCCAGCTTCGGCGCGGGGGCGCCCGGCGCCCGTACCAGCCACTCGTTCCACACCGCCCCGTCAGGCCCGACCAGCACCTCGAAGCGCAGGTCGGGCCAGAGCGGCAGGGCCCAGCGCCGGGCCTCGCAGTCGACGTCGCCGAGGCGGCGGGGGAGGACGGATTCCGGCTCGCCCAGGACCGAGCGGTACCGGGCGGCGGCGGAGCGGGCCCTCGGCGAGCGGACCATCGCCTGCCAGCGCTTGTTGGTCTCCCGCATCTCGGCGATGGACACCCCGAGCCGGTGCCGGGCGTCCTCGACCAGATCCGGGTTGTGGTCGGCCATGCGGCGCAGCAGCACCAGCTGGAAGTCGAGATCCATGGCACCCATGGTGCCCGGCCTGGTCACGCCCATTGCCCGCGCCACCCTCCATGACTAGCCTGTGTTCGTCATGCCGATCGCCTGTTGATATCTCGAACATCTCGGTGTCGAGGTGTCGACCGGGCGCTTAGACCCAAGGGAGGGGGCCGGACGTGGGACGCCTCGTGCCTGCCGTGACCCGGGCTCTGGACATTCTTGAGCTGTTCCTCGACGGGGACGGGACGCTCTCCGCCCCCGACATCGTGCGCAGGCTCCAGCTGCCGCGCACCACCGTGCACGAGCTGGTCACCACGCTCGCCGCACGGTCGTACATCGTGCAGGTGCCGGGACAGCCAGGACGCTACCGGCTCGGCGTACGCCCGTACCAGCTCGGCAGCCGCTACGCCGAGCAGCTCGACCTCGCCGCCGAGGGCCAGCAGGTGGCCCGCTCGGTCGCCGAGACCTGCGACGAGACGGTCCACGTGGCGATCCTCGAGGGCACGGACGTCATCTACATCGCCAAGGTCGACTCCACGCACGCCGTCCGCATGGTCTCGGCCGCCGGCCGCCGGCTCCCGGCCCACTGCACCTCCGTCGGCAAGATGCTGCTGGCCTCGCTGCCGGAGCAGGAGCTCACGGCACGGATCCCGGACGACGCGGAGCTGACCGCGATGACCCCCAACAGCATCACCGACCCCGCCGCGCTGCGCGAGGCGCTCGCCGAGATCCGGCAGCGGGGCATCGCGGTGGAGAGCCGCGAGTCCAACCCGGACGTGAGCTGCGTGGCCGCACCGGTGCGCGACCGCACGGGGCAGGTGGTCGCGGCCCTGTCCATCTCGGTCCCCATGATCCGCTGGAGCGACGAGCGCCGGACCGAGCTGGAGCAGCTGGCGGTGAAGGGCGCGGCCGAGCTGTCGGAGCGGCTGGGTCACCGGGGCGCGGCGTGAGCGCCGGGTACGAGGTCGCCGTACGGGCGGAGGCGGAGCTGGGCGAGGGGCCGACCTGGGACCCGGCGACGGGCCGGCTGCTATGGCTCGACATCCTGGGCATGCGCGTCCACACCTACGACCCGGCCACGGGCCGGCGGACGGTGCGGACGACGGAGCAGCACGTGGGCGCGGTCAAGCCCCGCGCGGGCGGCGGCCTGGTCCTCAACCTGCGGGACGGCGTCGGCCTGCTGGACCCCGACGACACCTTCCGCTGGCTGCACCACGAGCCGGTCGCGGGCCGCCGTGCCAACGAGGCCGCGGTGGCGCCCGACGGCTCGTTGTGGGCGGGCACCATGCGCTACGACGAGGCGCCGGGCGGGGGCACGCTGACCCGGCTGACCGGCGACGGCACGGCTCGGACGGTCCTGTCCGACGCCACGGTCAGCAACGGCACGGGCTGGAGCCCCGACGGCCGCCTCATGTACTACGTCGACACTCCCACCCGCCGGGTGGACGTCTTCGACCACGACGGCGAGCACGTCCACGCCCGTCGCCCGTTCGTGGAGATCGAGGAGGGCGCGGGCTTCCCGGACGGCCTGACGGTCGACGCGGAGGGCTGTGTGTGGGTGGCGCTGTGGGACGGGGGTGCGGTGCGCCGCTATACGCCGGGCGGCCGACTGGACCGGGTGATCCCGCTGCCGACCCCGCGCACGACGGCCTGCGCGTTCGGCGGTGCCGGCCTGACCGACCTGTACGTCACGACGGCCCGGACCGGTCTGCCGGCTCCGCATCCGCTGTCGGGTTCGCTCCTGGTGGTTCCGGGGGCGGGCAGGGGCCTGCCCGAACCGGCGTTCCAGGGCTGACCGTGCCTGGCGGCGGCCGGGGGCATCCCCCCGCGGCCTACACCACGCCCACCGCCTTCCGCTCCTCCGTGGTCAGCGGCGGTCCCGCCAACGGGGGTCGGAGCGGACCCACCGCCGCCGCGAGCAGCATGCCCGGGGTCAGCAGCACCTGCGCCCCGCGCTCCAGGGACGTCACGTCCGTCACCCGGCGCGCTATGCGTCCGTTGCCCGTCGCGGTGTACATCAGGCGGTCGACGTAGGCGGACAGGAGCCGGTCCCGCACAGTGGGGCCGTGCTCCGTCGCGCCGGGGTGGAACACGTCCTGGCCGAGGGCGAGGTCCCAGGCCGCGCGGACCGGGCGGGCGACCGCCCGCTGCACACGGCGCGCCAGCCCCGGCGTGCCCCAGCCGTGCCGTCGTATCACCTGGCGGAGCCGCACCGCGCTCTGTGCGGCGACGGACAGCCCGTGGCCGTAGACCGGGTTGAACACGGCGAGCGCGTCGCCGAGGACGGTGAGGTTCTCGGGCCAGGCCGGCATGCGCTCGTAGAAGTGGCGGCGGTTGAGCGTGGCGCGGGTGACCGACACGTCGGACAGCGGCTCGGCGCGCTCCAGCAGTTCACCGAGCAGCGGATGCCGCAGCTTCTCCCGGGCGAAGGGGATGAACTCCTCGTTCGCGGCGGTGGGTTCGCCGCCCCGGGTGCCCTGCAGGGTGACGATCCAGCGGCCGTTCTCGATGGGGAGCAGGAAGCCGGAGCGGCCGGGACCCTCGCCTCGCGGATCGAGCTGCAGGTTGACCACCGGGAAGCCCTCCCGGGCCGCCTCGGGGGCGAGGAAGAGCCGGCTCGCGTAGACCAGGCCCGGGTCGACCTCGCGGATGCGCGGCGCGGGCAGCCCCAGGTCCGCGAGCCAGCGCGCGGCCCGGGAGCCACGCCCGGTGGCGTCGACCACGAAGCCGGCCGCAAGGGTGCGCTCGGCGCCGTCCCGCGCCCGGATCCGTACGCCGGTGACGGCGGCGCCGGTGCCGGTGAGGCCCAGCGCCTCGGTGCCGTCGAGGAGGTCGATCCGCTCGTCGGCGAGGACCTGTGCGCGGATCGTCGCGTCCAGCAGGTCCCGGCCGGCCAGGATCACGTGGTGGGACTCGGGCCAGCGCCGGAACCAGCCCTGCGCGGAGAGGGCCACCACGCCGGTCGTGACCGGATGGCGGCGGCCCCCGGCGGCCTTCAGCGCGTCGGTGATGCCCGGCAGCAGCTCCTCCACGGCCCGCACCCCGCCCGACCACAGCATGTGGGCGTGCCGGGCCTGCGGCAGCCCCTTGCGGGGTTCGGGGCCCTCGGGCAGGGCGTCCCGCTCGACGACGACGACCCGGTCGGCGGACTCGGCGAGCGCGCGCGCCGCGAGCATGCCGGTGTGGGATCCCCCCAGCACGACGGCGATTCTGGCGGGGGAGGAGGCTTCACTCATGCGCGGACACGCTCTCTGCCGGGGCGGTCGCGCGGGCGCGTACCGCCGTGATCTCGTCGGGGTGGCGGAGGGCTTGGGACACGGCCTGGATCTCCTGGAGCAGGTACGCCGTGTCGGGGCCGGACGGGGAGCCGGTGCCGTCGGCGCGCGGCGGCCGCGCGGCCACCGGCGCGTGGTGGCGGCCCACGGGCGCGGCGCGGGGGCAGGGGCGGGCGGGGGGGT